>JBIILH010000028.1:0-10416 GCA_044232765.1 Rhodoluna sp.
CCACTAGTTCACTTTCGACCAGGATGTTGCAATCTGTCCAGCAAGCTTGACGTTGTTTCTAGCAAGGTCAAGGTTTACTTCAAGGCTTTTACCCTTTGACTCTTCAACAATGAAGCCAAGTAGGAATGGTGTTACAGCCTTACCGTGAACACCAGCAGCTTCTGCTGCCTTGAAAGCAATCTGAAGAACACGGTCGTGTTCTGCTGGATCCCACTGCAAACCAACCGGAATTGGGTTAGCAATAACAATTCCTTGGTTGTGCCCTAGTTCATCCTGAGCCTTCATAGCCTGAGCAATCTGGTCTGTTGTGTCTAGGGCCCAATCAATCTGAAGACCAGACTGGTTTAGCCAGAAGGCAGGGAACTCTTTGGTCTGCCAACCAATAACTGGAACAGAAAGTGATTCAAGTCTTTCTAGGGTTGCTGAGATATCTAGAACTGATTTCACGCCAGCACAAACAACAGTGATTGGTGTAACGGCAAGAGTAGAAAGGTCTGCTGACTCATCAAAGGTTGCGTTAGCTCCTCTGTGCACTCCACCAAGACCACCGGTAGCAAATACTCGGATACCAGCGAGTGAGGCTAGGTGTGCAGTAGCAGCAACAGTTGTTGCTCCGCTTTCTTTACGAGCGGCAAGGATAGGAATATCTCTAACGCTGGCTTTAGCTAGGTCTTCATTAGCAATACGCTCAACACCAACAGAATCCAAACCAATCTGAGGAACACCATCCAGAATGGCGATAGTTGCAGGAGTAACACCCTGCTCTCTAAGGATCTCTTCGAATTCAATTGCAGCAGCTAGGTTCTGAGGTCTTGGTAGGCCATGAGAAATGATTGTTGATTCTAGAGCTACTACTGGCTTGCCTGCATCTAGGGCAGCGGTGACTTCTTTAGAGATTTGGAAAGGTTTCATACCTCAAGGTTAACCCACCTCTATAAGAGATAGCATCAAAGCATGCAGAGCCCACTAAGTTTCCTTGAAGGTGTTAGACATCCTGAAGCCTTCCACGGTAAAGGAAAGGCCAGCCCCTTCTTTGAAGGCTGGTATGTGAAGTTAGTCTCTGCTGATCTCTCTCAAAGGTGGGCTGTTATCCCAGGTATCTTCAAGGGCATCGATAAAGCTGACAGCAATGAACGTCAGAGTAAAGATGAAGCCTTTATTCAAGTCCTTGATGGTTCAACAGGAAGAAGTTGGTTTCACTCATTTGAGACCTCTGAGTTCAAAGCAGCAACTGACAAGTTTGAAGTTCAAATAGGAAATAACTTCTTCAGTGAAACTGAAGTAAGACTTGATCTACCTCAACTACAGGGAACCATCTCCATAACAACACCTTTT
This sequence comes from Rhodoluna sp., assembly GCA_044232765.1. Taxonomy (GTDB): domain Bacteria; phylum Actinomycetota; class Actinomycetes; order Actinomycetales; family Microbacteriaceae; genus Rhodoluna. Next base: position 1,336 of record JBIILH010000028.1, read on the forward strand.
GTTCCATGGCCAGTAACTCTAAGAAGCCCCGGCATCATGGGTTGGTATGGACTAGTTCCATTCATGGAATGCTTCCATGGCATTGTTAGCTTTGGTCATCAACTAGAAGGTTCACTAAAAGTTGAAGGCAAAGAACAATCTTTCTCTCAAGGCAAAGGCTACATAGAAACAGATTGGGGCAAAGGATTCCCCTCTGGATATATCTGGATGCAAACCAATCACTTTGATTTCAACAGTGAGACATCTCTTATTGCATCTTGCGCAATCATTCCTTGGATTGGTAAGTCCTTCAGAGGATTCATCATGGGTCTCATGCACGAAGGAAAGCTCTACAGCTGGACAACATATAACGGTGCTAAAGAATTGGAACTCAGAGTTGATGACACTCACGTGTATTGGACAGTAACTGGTCCTGACGGAACTGTAATTCTAAAAGCTGAAAGAACCCGTGGTGGTCTACTTCACGCTCCTCTTCATAAAGACATGCATAGAAGAGTTGAAGAGACTATGGATTCAACAGTTGAGATTACCCTCACCGACAACAATGGAAAGCAGATTGTTTCTGGAACTGGAACAGCTGCTGCTCTAGAGATATTTGGTGAACTAGAAAAACTCCTTGCTTACAAGAAGTAGTTACTAGATTCCCCCTCCGCCACCGCCACCGCTACCGCCACCTGCAGAGCCGCCGCCACCAGAACCTCCGGATGAATCTACGCTTAGTGACTGGGCCAAAATACGATCCAGGCTGGAGAAGCTCGCTGCGAATACTGGAGCTCCAACAAACCAAACCGGAGCTGAATCCTTTGCATAGAGATTACTTAGAACGGCGTTCCATTGATTGTGGAGTCCCAGAAGAATAGCCCAAGGCAATACTTCCTCATAGAGCTTCAATACGGTTCTTCCTTGAATTTCTGAAGGCTTTAACCCTGCACCCTTAGGGGATTGAAGAAAATCTAAACGATCCTTCTCTGCAAGCTCGATATACATTCTCATGCCTTTGAGGTAAGAATCGACTTCTGCTCCTTTAGCTGTCATGACCCGCTTAGAAAGGATTAGCCAGTACACAACCAAGTAAGGAACTCCAAGAAGTATGGGAATAACAGTTAGAAATGAAACGCTTTCTGAATCAACGACAACTGCGAAAGCAGTTAACCCGATTAGGGATGCTAGCGCTACCAGAAATACAAGAGCAGGAATTCCCAAGGCTCTCTTTTTGAAGTATCCTCCGGAGTTGACCTGTCGCACTATTCTGGCTCTTAGCTTGGCAATGTTAGTTGATAAAGTGGCTTGGTTCAAAGCATCCATATCGCTTGAGAGATTTAATTCGTCTCCAGCTTTAGATAGCCCAAGAGCACCTAACAGGTCTGTGTGATTTTGATTAGTTGCGTTGACTGAGGTTCTTCTCAGAATGAAAGCTCCATCCTTAGTATCTTGAAGCTGTTCAATCTCAATCAACTTCTTCACAGCTAACTCAATGACGCTGGCTTGATTTAGGAGACCTACCCTGCCAGAAATTAGAGCCGACACCGCTAGATCTGGTTCTTTAGGAGGCTGATATTGAGGGATGATGGCCGTTGTCTTACCAAGATTTCTAAGTTGGGTGACTCGATAATAGATAGCCCAAATCAAAATCGCGATTAGTGCAAATAGAGACACTAAGAATCCTGGCCAGCTCGAGCTATTGACAGCCTGTGGGCCGTCGATGTTAGCAACCCCACGATTGAAACCAATCGCAATTGTCTGAGTCTCTTCAGGACCTAAGTCGAGTGAGTCAAACTTGTAAGTGTTTTCACTTGGTTGAGTAACCTTGCAAGATCCAGTAGATCCGAAATCACCTTCGTAGCATCGCATTGATTTTGGAATTACATTTTTTGCAAGCAGTGGGTCAAGGATTACCGTTGACGAAACGCTGCCAAAGCTTTGAAGCCACCCGTTGCCGTTGATATCCCAGTAAAACTCGTTGATTCCTTTGCCGCTATCAAAGTCATTGATTACCCAATATTGCTTGTACTTGATTATGTAGGTTTGCTTCCCAAACACGTAAGAGCCATCGCTAGATTTTATGGCGAGATTTAAGAACCCCTCTTCTTGAGTGCTTTCATATTCTCTAGGTTGTCCCGTCTGATCAGTAATGGAAATGATTTCAATAAGGCCCGGGAAAATTTGGTAACTCTGCAGAGGAATACTTCGTCTAATTCCACGGTTCTGCTCAACCATTGGGAAGAGAGCCACCAACTTTTCAGTGACAATCATTTCTGGTCGGTTCTCTTTAGTTTCGTCTACCGATATCTCGTAGGTTGCATCAAAGCTTTCAAAGGAGAAATCATTTACGTCGGCGAAGCTTGCTGTCCCGGGAGCGAAGCTGATTATTGGAATCAGAGCGAGCAGCAGTTTAGATATTAACTTCATTATCTAGGCATCTTACAGGCAGGTGTTCCACCAGGTAGCTTTTGACGATACTTGGCTACCAATGCATAACCGGGCCTTGCTAACCATACAAATGGTGGAATCAAAATTAGATTTCCATAAGCTCTAAGGAAAACATTGTTTTGAATCTTAAATAGGTTGGCGAATGCTTCATGCCCTGCATAGTTCTTACCATCCACAACCAAATAAACCTTTGCCTGCACTTGATCAAGAGTTAGCCCATGTACAGCTGGATCTATGAACTGAAAAGGTGTTGCCTCAATAGGGGTTGTTGTGTGCTTGAGAATGAAATTAGTTGCTGTCGTGCAGAAGCCACAGTCACCATCAAAGATCAGTAAAGGCTTTGCTTGCATATCTAAAGACTAACTCAAGGCAAGATAAAGGGCTAGATAGTTCCTTTATCTAGGCCCTTTAGAACCACCTTTGCTCGTTCCCTTAATTCCTGTAGATCAGATAGTCGGTCTAAACCTTTGAGCTGCTGAGCCATGCGGTGATTCATCTTGAATGTTTCTCTATGTCTATCTAAGAAATCCCAGTAAAGAGTTGAGAACGGACAAGCGTCATCACCTGATCTCTTCTTAGGGTCATAAACACAACTCTTACAGAACTCAGTCATTCTTGAGATGTAAGCACCGCCAGCTGGATAAGGCTTGGTCATTAGCTTTCCACCATCGGCATATGTGCCCATACCAATAATGTTCGGAACCATTACCCATTCGGTTGCATCAATGAAGTTCTCTCGCATCCAATCCAAGAACTCTTGAGGATTCACTCCAGTAATAAGAGCCAGGTTACTTAGAATCATAAGTCTTGGAATGTGATGTGTCCAAGCTCGTTTCTCTATATCTCCAACTACTCCTTGAACACAGTTCATTGAAGTCGCTTTTGAATTCTTGAAGACAGTGAGCAAAGTTCTATTTGCTTTCAAAGCATTTGCTTCACGATATTCGTACCCCAAGAACCAATACATCCCATTGATGTATTCACGCCAACCAATCACCTGTCTTATGAATGCTTCAACAGATTGGATTGCATAAGCATTCTTTTCATATGCCTTGATGGTTTCTGCAATAACTTCAGCTGGATGAAGTAGTCCATTGTTTAGGTAAGGGCTAATCAATGAGTGGTGCATAGCCCAGTTATCTTTAGCAACTGCATCTTCATAAGGACCAAAGGCATTCATATGGTGTCTAAGGAAGTGCTTGAGCTGAGCTAGCGCTCCTGCTCTTGTTGTTGCCCAAGTAGTTGAGATTTCTAAACCAAGTTCTTTAGCAACTTCAACATCTATTGAGTCTCTGTCTTGCTCTAGGTATGCAGGCCAGGTGTAGTTCTTTGGTGGTGGGAGTCTGTTGTCTTGATCAAAGTTCCATTGACCACCAACAGGCTTTCCATCTTCCACCAAGATACCTAGACGGGTTCTCTGAAGTCTGTAGAAGTTCTCCATGACAAATGACTTCTGCTTAGAAGCCCATTCTCTAAAGAGATCTCTTGGGGTTAGGAAGAAGTCATTAGTTACAAACTGAACGCCGTAGTTCTGCAGCTGTTCATACTGCTTTATAGAAGAAGGTTCTGCACAAACAATCGGCACCTCACTCTTCAGTGTCTTTTGAGCTTGCTCAAGACCAGCAATGGTGTTCTCTGCCTTTATGTATTGAACTTGAAAACCTTTAGCTTCTAGTTCTAAGACAAAGTGTCTAGCTGAAGAGATCATGAAGAACAAACGTTCTTTATGCCATTCCCTGCCTGAAACCATTCTCTTGCTCTCAACTAGAACAACTAGGTCTGTTTGAGGATTGGCTTTAGCCAAGGCACCATGCTTGAGGTTCAGATGGTCAAAGGGAACGTAGATGATTCTTTCAATCATGCAGACTTACATTTCTTGGAACAGTAGAGAACGTTGTCCCAGTCCCTTTCCCACTTCTTACGCCATTCAAAAGGCTTCTTGCAGGTAGCACAAATCTTTGGAGGAAACCCTCCTTTAGTTTGTGCAACTCTAGCCATGAAAGAAGACTATCCGCTGAGAATTGCATGGCTAGAATGTGTTTGATTCTAAGTGAAAAGGTTTTTATGAGATTTCTAATTGCTGTTATAGATGACAGAAGTAATTCAGCAGATTCCAACGAAATGGCTGCAATTGATGAATTCAACGACCACCTATCTGAAAAAGGTCAATTGATTATGGCTTGTGGGATTGAAGACCCTAGTTCGGCAAACGTTCTAGATAACAGAGCAGGTGCTGGACACGTGACTGATGGTCCTCTTCATGACAACACAGAATTCATGTCAGGCTTCTGGATCATCAAGGCAGAGTCTGAAGCAGAGGCTAAAGAGCTAGCTGCCTGGGGGTCTAAGGCCTGCAATAGAAAAGTAGAGCTTCGCAAATTACACGGCTAGTGCTCTTGGTAGCCTAGAGTCATGATCAAATCTAAAGATTTCAGCGAGTTCCTTGCCAGTAGAAGAACTACCCGTTCATTCCAATCAACTCCAGTTGACAGCAAGATCATCGATGAAATCATCGAAGATGGTCTGACCGCTCCTAGCTGGAGCAACACCAGACCTTTCATGGTGGCCGTTGCATCAGGTGAGGTTAGAGATCGTATCTCTAAAGACATGCTTGAGCGCTGGGCTGTTGGCTCAGGTGTGACAAGCGGAAGCTTGAAAGACAAGATCAAGTTCCTATTTACCCCTAAGGCATGGCCTCTAAGCGATTACCCAATCATGAAGGCATACCCGAAATCTCTTCAGCCTCGGGCCAAAAGAGTAGGTAAAGAACTGTATGGAATGTTGGGTGTTGCCAGAGGGGATAAAAAGGCTAGAGATGCCCAATGGGCTAAGAACTATGAGTTCTTCAATGCTCCAGTTGAGATCTTTGTCTTTATCCATAAAGGACTATCGGTATTTGCCGCTAACGATGCTGGTCTATTCGCAGAGAACCTAATGCTCAGTGCTCACGCTAAAGGTTTAGGCGCTTGTGCCCAGGGGGCAGTAGCCATCTGGCCCAAGGCAGTCCATGAAGAATTCAACATCCCTAAGGGCTACAAGCTTATTTATGGAATTGCCATTGGCTATCCGGATGAGGCTGAAGTGAACACTTTTAAGGCCAACCGCATAGGTGCTGAAGAAATCAAGATAAAGACAAGCTAAAAGGCCCGAATATCGGGCTTATATCCGCTTTTTGAGCTACTTTTGGGCACTCTGTAAAGATTTGATAACACAAAACCCGATTTTCGCGAAACCGCTTTCGCGAGCGATTTCTCGGGATTAGTCTTTGTATTAGACGTGTGTGCGCGCGTGTAACGAAGTAAACAACTCAAGGGTCTCCCCTTGGGTTTGCAATTCCACATCGTAATGAAAGGCACACATGTTACTTAACAAAGTGAAACTACGTAAGGCTTCTAGCCGCGTAGCTCTCCTGTTGGCAACTGGTTCACTCCTTGCAACAGGAATATCTCCTGCTCACGCACTAGATGCAACTCCTCTATACATTAACTTCGAATCGAACGATCCACTTGCGGCTTATGCTGCAAGCGCTCAGGGCCCATTTGGTGGAGCTGGAGCCGAAGTCAAGGCAGGTACCAACCTGACTACTGGCGACTCTCTTCACTTCACAAAGAATGGAGCGCCAGGAGGACAGGTATGGGCTGGTGTTAACATCTTGGGTGCAGATTCAACACCTTACGGTTACACCGCTGCCGACAAGAAGGTTGTTACTTTCGATTACTGGTCACCAGACTCAGTTGCATCACCTGTGATGCTAAAGCTTGAAGCACCAGGAGCAACCCTCAAGGCTGTACAGGCTGAGCCTGGATTCAACACAATCACAGTTGATTTCACTGGCGTGGCCAGTTGGGGTGGTGGCTACACCAAGCTAATCATCTTCCCTAACTTCGGTTCAGATGACGCAACCTATACAGGTGCACCTGCTGTAGAAAACACCGGTCAGGTATATGAGATTGACAACATCTCTATCAACGGTGGAACTGCAGCTGACATCTATGTACCTGTTGCAGCTCCTGTGAGAGCTGCTACAAGCACCTTGTTAACATTTGAAACTGGTGACGCTCTTGGTGCCGCTGCCGCAGGTCCTGGCTTTGAAGGTGCCGTAGCCTCCATTAAGGATGCTGCTGCTGCTGGTAACGGTGGTAAGGCTCTTGAGATTGAAAAAGCTGGCCAAGAGTGGGCAGGTATCGTTCTTGCAACTGCACCGTCAGATTTAAAGTTCCTAGATGCTACCAACAAGACTGTTACTATGAACTACTACTCACCGCAGACTGTAGGTACTCCGGTTCAGTTCCAGTTGCAAGCTACAGATGGCTCAAAGATTAACCAAGCTGTCGAGGCTGCTCCTGGTTGGTCAAGACTGACAATTGACTTCACAGCGTTCTACGACGATTCAAAGGTGTACACGATCGCACGTCTGTACCCTAACTTCGTTAACACCGCGACAGAGGTACCTGGTTACACTGGTGCTCCAGCTGTTCTCCCGTTAACACCTGTGAAGTTTTACCAAGTTGACAACGTCGGTTTCAACGGAGCTGTTACCCCTGAAATAGTTGTAGCACCTGCTAGAGAAGCAACCAGTACTTTGCTTACTTTCGAGACTGGTGACACTCTAGGTGCTGCAGTTGAAGGTGCGCCAACAGCTCAGAAGCCACAGGGTGGATTCGAAGGTGCTGCTACTTCAATCGCAGTTGCACCAGCTGGTGGTAACGGTGGTAACGCTCTAAAGATCACAAAGAACGTTGGAGCTGCGGTTTACGCCGGAGCAACCTTCATCAAGTTCGGTGATGACAAGCGTGTTACTAACGGAACTCACAAGGTAATCACATTCAACTACTACTCACCGAAGGATAACTCCCCAGTGAACGTAGAGTTGCGTCCATACCCGAACGCACTAGGAAAGATTGTGAACGCACCTCTAGGTTGGTCAACAATTACTGTCGACTTCACTGATGTAGCTGGTTGGACAGATTCAGAAGAGTTCACTCTTGTGTCTATCTTCCCTGACTTCAACCAGCCTGCCGATGACCCTGCTCTGTCATACTACGTAGACAACCTTGCATTCAACGGTGCAGTAACACCAGAGATCCCAGCTGAGCCAGTAACAAGAACTGCTACAAGCACTTCTCTTACTTTCGAAACTGACGATACTCTAGGTGCGAAGGTAGTTGGAGACTCAACACTAGCCAAGCCAGAAGGTGGATTCGAAGGTGCAGCAACAAGCATCGATAACGCTCCTGCTGGTGGTAACGGTGGTAAGGCTCTAAAGATCGTGAAGGGTGCTGGATCACCAACTTATGCTGGTGTGAACGTAATCCGCTTCGGTGCTGACAAGCGCGTCACTAACGGAACATACAAGACAGTCTCATTCAACTACTACTCACCGAAGACAACTTCGACAGTACGCGTTGAGCTAAGAGCGTTCCCTAACGCTCTAGGTAAGACTGTCAATGCTCCTAAGGGTTGGTCAAAGATTGTTGTTGACTTCACCGACGTTGCTGGTTGGACAGCTTCAGAAGAGTTCGTTTCTGTAATCCTGTTCCCTGACTTCGATGTTGCTGGTGCTGGAGATGTCTTCTATGTAGACAACTTGGCATTCAACGGAGCAATCACTCCTTCGATCCCAGCTCCTAAGGTTAAGCCATCTGTGAAGACAGCTGCTGCTGTTGGTGGTACCGCTAAGGTAGCTAAGACTCTTACTGCAGGTAAGGGTTCATGGAACGGCACAGCAACAATCACCTACACATACAAGTGGTACCGTTGTTCAGTTTCTTCATCAAAGACTGCAACAGCTGCACCTACCTCATCAGCTAAGTGTGCAACTATCTCAGGTGCCACTAAGTCAACTTACAAGTTGGCCAAGTCTGACATTGGTAAGTACGTACGTGTACTAATCACTGCAAAGAACACAGCTGGAACTGCTTACTCACTAAGCAAGACAACTTCTAAAAAGGTTGTCAAGTAACAGCTAATAAGTAAGAAATGTGGCCCTCGGTTTTCCGGGGGCCACATTTCTTTAACCTTCAGATCTACTTTTTTGTCCTCAAAGTTTTCAACCAAGCAATTGCACCTGTTGAATACAAGGCCCAAACAACAAGAAGTGGTTGGAAGAAGAGTCTGATCAATCTTGCTTCATCGGTGTTTAGTCCAAACGCATCTGTTTGTGTTACCCACTGAGAAATATTGCCAGGGAAAATTGCGATAAAGAATAGTGCTGTGATGGTTCCAGCTATTGGTGCCTTGAATCCGGTTATCAACCAGAGCCCTAGAACGATTTCAACTACTCCGCTTGCGATAACTACGAAGTCCGCGTCGAGAGGCAACCAAGTTGGCACCTGTGCTCTGAAGCTTTCTCTAGCAGCACCTAGGTGTGAAAAGCCAGCAAATGTTAGTGCTAGACCTAAACCTAGTCTGGCTATAGTTCGAATGATTTTCATAGTAGAAAGCAGTCTACTTACTGGATTTTATGCTTGAACCTGTCTGGTAATCTTTGACTAATTAGACCTATTGTCTGTTTCAATTTGAAACGAAGGAAAAAATGACTGAAGAAGCTAAGTGCCCAGTACCCCATGGCGTTGGAACCGCACCAACTACTAACGCCAAGTGGTGGCCAAACCAGCTAACTACCAGCGCTCTAATTCACCACTCCGAGAA
>JBIILH010000100.1:0-3405 GCA_044232765.1 Rhodoluna sp.
CCTACATAAGTAAAGGTGTCAACAACAGTGTCACCAGTAGCTGTAGTAAGAGTGATGTCAACAGTTCCTGCGGCAGTTGCAGTTGGAATTGTTAGCTGAAGTGATGTTGCAGTCTTGGTTCCAAGAGTTGCAGCGTTTTCACCAATCTTTGCTGAGATAACCTCATCAAGTTCGGTACCAGTAAGAGTTACCTTCGCGCCTGCTGTAGGAGTGTTCTTTGAGTACTTAACATCCTTTGAGGTCACTGCAGGAACTGGACCTACTGGAGCTACGTATCTCAAGTCAATCCACTTAAGGACAGTTAGGTTTTGAGCTGCAGCTGAATCGCTGTATACAAAGTATGAGTTCTTGTCAGTTCCACGGATCCAGAACTTAGCAAGACCGTTACCTGTCGCTGTGGTGTAGGTCAATACTTCACCGGTGGTTAGAACACCTGTAGTTAGATCAATCCAACCAGCAGCTTCCTTACCAATTGCAGTAACCTGAACCGGCAATACTGTCTCATTTGAAGGAACTGCGTGTCCGGCGATAGTTGCAACTGATGGAGTTTCAATTTCAGAAGCAGCTGTATCAACGGCTAGAACAACCCCAGCAGCAGCTCCCTCAAAAGTAACAACAGAGGGAACTCCTCCGCTGTTGACGATTGTGAAGATCTTGCCTGTGTTTTCTCCAGGGATAGACATTGTCGGATCAGATGAAATCTGACCGCCAGATGTTGCCCATGCTGAGTTTGTTGTGCTCAAGACATTGAAGCTTGAGTCAAAACGGATCACAGCATGATCTGCAATGGTTCCACCATTTGTCTGTGGGAAGTTGTTGATCTGGGTCACCAAGCTAGACGTTGAGAATGCGGTTACCACTGCTTGACCAGCTGTAGCGTTCGGGTTCACTGAGTATCTTGTGCTAACGCTATTCACTTCGGCACTAGGAATCCCCATTGCTGCCTTGAAAGTTAGAGATCCAGTTGCTGGGTCCATAGTTGCCAGAATCGGAAGAGGAAGCGGGGCAGACATTCCATTAACTGTGTAGCTCTTGTAGCAAGTAATTGCTAGCAAGACCTGATTAGTAGGTGCTCCGAGCACAGAGATATCCATGTTTGAGCTTGGACGTGTTGAGTAGCCAGCCTGAGCATTTGCACAAACTGGCGCTACGTCTGACTGAGTGAACTTCTTGGAAGTGGTAGCCGCTGATGTCATTGAACCAAGTACAATTTGTGTCTCTCCACTTTGAGTTGATTGGTTCCAACCGTTTAGTGGCAGGGCCCACTTGTCCTTGTTAGCACCGTAGTAACCAAAGCCTGACGCGAATGCGTTTGTTACATCGAATGACTCAAGAACCACTGAGCCTGTTCCAGCAAATGTTGAATCAAGAGCCGTTGGTGTTGCGTGTCTGATTCTCACGCCTCCAGTTCCACAGTTTGGCATACAGGTACCTTGCTTAGCTCCAACCATGAAGAACCCGCCATTTCCATCTGGAGTTACAGATGTGCGTGTTCCATAGTCTTCGATTGGAAGAACGTTGTTGCTTACTGAAACGATCTTCGTAGCTTCAACAACACCTGGATAGGTGCTTGTAACTGTGTAACCCGCTGCTGGGATAACTACCTCAGCAGCGTCTGAGTACTCAGAGAAGATCTCTCTGAACTTATCTCTAAACTTAATCAAGTAAGTCTTACCACTTGATAGACCAAAGATTGAACATGTGTAGTTGCTTCTGTTCTGCCAGTTGTAGCTAACAGTGTTTCTGGTAACCGCAACAGTCGGAGCTGCTGCATCGAAAGCAACACATTCAGCTTGGTAAGAAACGCTTGAACCCAAAGCGAACTGTCCGCTAACGTTAAGCATTCCGTTCATGAATGAAACAGTGGGTGCTGCAGGCTTTGCTGGAGCACAGTTCGTGCTTACGTCTATACCTCCCGCATTGAACAGTTTGAAAGATAATTCGTAAGTTGTTGAAGGCTCCAAATCACCCTGATACATGTTTACATTTGCGAATAGCCCCCAGTCCACGTCAAACTGTGTCACGGTTAAAGGAGCTCCCCAGTCCTGTCCTCTATATCCCATATCTTCATAAGTCTTGTAGTTAGTCTTGGTAGACCAGAAGGTGCTTCCACCAATCCGAGCAACACCATCAACGAGAATCTGAGCTGTAAGTTCGTCTCCAACTGCGATCATTGTGGTGTCAACACAAAGCACAGCTCGTGAAGTTGCATCATTAAATGAAGCGGGAGTGGTGAAAGTTGCACCAGATTCGCTGTATGTAAGTTCAATTGGAGAAACTGTTAGCCCGGCAGCGTCACTAGGAACTACTTCTGCACCGCTTAGCGTAGTTAGGTTCGCAGTGAATGTGTATGTTCCAGCAGGAAGTGTTTGACCGTCCGCAGCTTCAACGTAGAAGCTAGGTCTTAGTTCTCCTGAATAGCCGGTTGCGTCAGCTGGTACGGCAATGGTTTGGTTTCCGTAGTTTGCTTGAACATTCTCAAAGGTGGTGTTGTTGAAGAGGCTTCCGTTTCTAAGGCTATTGAAGTAAGTAGGTTGAGTTGAAAATCCTTGTGACTTAGAAATAGGTGTTCCGTTAGGAAGATTGATGCTAAATGAAGCTCCTAGAGTTCTACCTTGCTGTGCAATAAGGAAGGATTCAGCAAATTGGTAGTCAGGGGTGAGAATGAAACGATCAAGACCTGCAGGAATAACAACTTCTGAAGTAGAAGCAAGGTCAATTGTGAATTCGGTCGATGGTGATTCGACATTAGCGATGTCAACATTTGGAGCTTCTGCGTTGGCCTGAGTGGCGCTTAACCCCCCAACCAAAAGTGATGTTAGCGCTGCGATGCTAAATAGTTTTTTCAACATTTTTTGTTCTCCTGATATGGGGGTTGTGGTTACCAGTTAGCCAGTCGTCCGTTATTAGACGAGGCGTTTAACTCTTATCCAATCCTAGACGAAGAGACTAGTTTTTGGCTCTGAGTGGGGTCATTTCCTGGCTTTTGAGTGCTGAAGTGCCAGCTAGGCATTAGAAACTGGGGTGAAACCAGAGGAAATTGCAGCAAAACACTGGCATTTGGGCTAAAGAGCAATCGTCTATCAAACCTGCGCTTCGTCTGCTGTTAGCAAGAGATCAATGTCAGACTCAAGATATATGATTTCCATGGGGGAACACCCAACGAGAAAAATACGTTTTCCCGAACACGTGCTGATAAAGTTGTGAATAAGCAACTATTGACATTGATTAGCTGCTTAGTTTAGATCGGGGATTGAATGATAAGAGTAACGCCGGTGCTGCACTTGTATGATGAGGAAATTGAATCTCAGGTTCTATTCTCCCCAAGCGCTACTGTGGTCAAATTTCATGCTGGCTGCGATGTTGAAGAACTGCATCAATTAGTCAGAAGCCGACTCAACGATT
>JBIILH010000101.1:0-3339 GCA_044232765.1 Rhodoluna sp.
AGATTGGCCACGAACTTCCTGCAAACAATGCAAGAGATCTTCGTGACTGGTTCCTAGAATCTTGTGATTCAGGTTCATTGCCTAGATACCTAGAGACATTCGTACACACCTGTGCTGTTATGCAGACCAAAGAAGGACTTATCAGAGTTGCTCGTGAGTTCGCTCTAGATCTTGCTGCTGATGGGGTTATCTACGGTGAAGTTCGTTATGCACCAGAACAACACCTTGAAAAGGGTCTAACCCTTGAAGAAGTTGTTGAGTATGTTGAAGAAGGTCTAAGCCAGGGTAGAGCAGAAGTGGCTGCAAACGGTGGTTATCTAGTTACTGGTCAATTGGTAACAGCTATGAGACAAGCAGACAATGCTCAGAAAATAGCGGAACTTGCTGTTGCCTATAGAGACCGCGGTGTTGTTGGTTTTGACTATGCAGGTCCTGAAGCAGGCTTTAGCCCTTCTCGTCACGCTAGTGCATTCAAGTGGCTGAACGAACAGTTGATGCCAGTAACCCTTCACGCTGGTGAAGGTGATGGTAGAGACTCAATCAAGGATGCTCTAGTTGATGGAAGAACTTTAAGAATCGGTCACGGTGTTCGCATCATTGAGGACATCTTCGTTGATGCTGAAGATGAGAACCAGAAAGCTTTTGGAGATATTGCTGCTTGGGTACTTGAGCGAGGAATAGCCCTAGAACTTAGCCCTTCATCAAACCTACAAACAGGAGCGCTTCCTGATATTGAACAGCCACAGATGAGCGATCACCCATTCGACATTTTGTATGGGCTAGGTTTCAACGTAACTGTGAACACAGACAACCGTCTAATGAGTGGAACAACCCTTACTCGTGAACTAGAGCTTCTAACCGAAACTTTTGGTTATGACCTAGACGATCTTGAATTATTCCAACTAAACGCTGCAAATGCAGGGTTCATGGACATGGATGTCAGAGCTGAGATTATTGAGCGCATCTCAGATGCATTTGAGGCTGCTCAGTAATAATGAGTTCGGTCTTGGAGCAAGCCTTAGGTCAAGGTTCAATAAAGCTTCAGCAAAGCTGTGTTAGCTGGAGAGAGACCTTTGAACTTGCTGGCTTAGGGCTAGTTGAAAGTAGTAGAACTACCTCTGCCTACACGAACGAAATGATTCAAGCATTCGAAGAGCTTGGCCCATACATGGTTATCGCTCCTGGAATTGCTTTAGCTCATGGGAGACCCTCTGAAGCTGTATTAGCAACAGGTTTATCTCTAGTCACACTTTCAACTCCTGTTGTATTTGGAAGCACAGCTAATGACCCAGTTTCACTTGTTATCGGATTAGCAGCAGTTGATCACGATAGCCATATCGATCTGATGGCAGCACTTAGTGAATTGCTAATGAGTGAAGATACTGTGAATTTCTTACTCAAGGCTACGAATGAGAGCCAAGTTCGTTCGTACCTTATCTAAACTGGGAACGTGAAGATACTTTCGGTTTGTGGGATGGGCATTGGTACGTCAGTGCTTCTTAAAATGAATGCCGAGAAGGTTCTTGAAGCCATGGGGGTTCAAGCTGAAGTAGTTGCCGCAGATATCACCAAGGCTAAGCGCGATGGTGAAGGGGCAGACATTATTCTCACTACCCCTGAACTAGTTGTCTTGCTTGAAGGAATGCCAGGGAAGATTGTCCCAATTGAGCATGTGTTTGATCTAACTGAAATCCGCCAGAAGCTCTCTGCAGCTCTGCTCTAGAGAATCTAAAAGCTCTTTAGCTCCAGCCTTTGAATCCGATACAGCCTCTAAATAGCACTTCAACTTAGGCTCTGTTCCGCTAGGTCTAATAATCACTCTTCTGCCATCGGCTAAATCAAATCTCAAACCATCGGTAGGCATAAGATCCTTACTTCCAATACTCATGTCAGTAAATGAGGCGGCTAATCCAGCAAGTTCTTTAGGGGGAGCTGTTCTGATACTTTGCATAGCCTTGTCAATAATGCTTAGGTCGCTCACACGAATAGAAATCTGACCAGTTGCGTAGAACCCATAACGGTTACCTAGGTCATCCAACAAATCCCAGAGAGTTCTGCCAGCGGCTTTCTCTCTTCTAGCGATGTTTGCAAGAAGAAGAGCTGCACTAACACCGTCTTTGTCAGCAACATGGTCTGGGTCAATGCAGTAACCAAGCGCTTCTTCATAACCGAAGATGAGATTAGGAATCTTTGAGATCCACTTAAACCCAGTAAGTGTTGCCTTGAATTCCAAACCGTAGTGGTCAGCAACTTTAGCTAGAACAGAACTTGAAACAATGCTGCAGGCTAGAGTTCCACTCTTAGCCTTACTCGCAATCTCATCGGCAAGGATAAGGCCAACCTGGTCTCCAGTTAGTCTTTGCCAACCATTCTCAGTTGGAAGAGCAAGAGCTACTCGGTCAGCATCTGGGTCGTTAGCAATAATCAGATCAGCGTTCTGTTCTGCAGCCAAAGCCATGGCTAAATCAAGGGCACCTTTTTCCTCAGGGTTAGGAAAAGCCACAGTTGGGAAATCACCATCCGGTTTTACTTGCTCAGGAACTTGGATAAGTGCTTCTGATCCAGATGATTGAAACAACGGTTCAATAGCTGACCAACCAACACCGTGCATAGGCGTGTAGACAATCTTCAGTTCAGTTCCATCAGATTGGCCACCAGCAAGCAGAGCACTCTTTAGATACTCTGCTCTAATCTCTTTACCAATCAATTTGTATTCTGTTGATTTAGCTAAGGAATCAAAAGTTTGTGTTTGGGCAACTTTGGTTATCTCATCGGCAATTTGGTTATCAACTGGAGAGATGATCTGTGAACCGTTGAAATCTCCACCAAGGTAAACCTTGTAGCCGTTATCTCTAGGTGGGTTATGGGATGCGGTAACCATGATGCCAGCACTCATGTTCAAGAACCTGGTGGCAAAGGAAACAAGAGGAGTTGGACCCATCTCATCTAGAAGTAGTACTTCAATACCCATACCCGATAGAACTTCAGCTGAGTCTTTAGCAAAGACATCGCTGTTGACTCTGCCGTCAAAACCAATGACAACACTTGCCTTTGAGTTTTGCTTTAGTAAGTAGTTTCCTAGACCTGCTGCTGTTTGAGCAACTAGAACTCTGTTCATTCTGTTAGGTCCAGCACCAAGTTCTCCTCGAAGACCTGCGGTACCGAACTCTAGACGAGTATGGAATCTACTTGTCAGAGCAGCCTCATCAGCATTGTCGATGAGTTCTTGTAATTCGGCTCTTGTTTCAGGATCAGGATCTTGGCTAAGCCAAGCTAGTGCTTGTTCCTTTAGTTCTTGCAGAGACATCTTTAGAGCTTGGCAACAATCGAAGCTAGGAG
>JBIILH010000029.1:0-10157 GCA_044232765.1 Rhodoluna sp.
CTGTTCCAGTACCTATTGAGTAGTAGGGAAGTGTTGATAGATCAGTGTCGGTGACACCTTGCAAAATCTTTGTAGCGTTTGGACCCTGGATAGCTAGAAGTGCATAGTCATCACTCTTGTCTTCAACACCATTGAAACCAAGTGTTTCTGCCCTGCTCTTTAGAGCGGTAACAACGGCTTCTCTATTTCCGGCATTGGCAATAACAAGGAAAGATTCATCGGCTAGTCGGTAAACAATTAGGTCATCGATGATGCCGCCATCTGCATTGCAGATCAAAGAGTATTTAGCTTTGCCGTTTTCAATCAGCGATGCTTGTCCAACTAGCGAGTAATCAAGGAAAGCAGCTGACCCTTCTCCTTGAACGAAGATTTCTGCCATATGGCTAATGTCAAATAGACCTGCATTGGTTCTAACAGCCTCGTGCTCAGCTAGATCGCTTGAGTATCTAACTGGCATGTCCCAACCCCCGAAATCGGTAAAGCTGGCCCCGAGACGGGCATGTTCAGCGTGTAAAGGGGTTTGAGGCATATGGCTAATTTACGGCAGTTTTGGATTGGGTTTTGACCCCACGCCGAAACCCTTAGACAGCAGGCTGTTGCTGGGTTATGCAGTGGATACCGCCACCCCTATCAAAGATAGGTCTGGCGTCAATAAGTCTGATTTCACGGCCTGGATAGACATCCTCAAGGATGCCCTTAGCCACCTGATCATTAGGGTCGTCAAAGGCACACAACAACACTGCATCGTTGAGGATGTAGTGGTTGATGTATGAGTAGTCAACGAAGCCAAGTTCGTCTTTGAGCAGCTTTGGTGCAGGAACCTTCACAATACGAGCATCGGTCTGCTCTTCAAGTCGAGCAATGACCTCATGGGTAACTGAATTATCTGGGTGTGAAGCATCTTGTTGGTCATGAACTAGGAGAGTGTTCTCATCAGCGAAGCAGGCAACAATGTCTATGTGACCTTTAGTGCCGAAGGTTTCATAGTCTCTGGTTAGCCCTCGTCTAATCCAGATGACTTTATCTGTTCCAAGTTTTGAATTCAGTTCTGCTTCAACTTCTGATCTTGACCAGTCAGGGTTTCTTTCAGAACCTAGTTGAACAGTTTCAGTTGCAAGTAAGAGGCCTGCACCATTGGTGTGGATACCTCCACCTTCATTGACCATATCGCTCTTGATGGTTTCTGCGTTCACGTGGTGTGCCATGAACGATGCAACTTTGTCATCCAATTCGTACTGAGACCAACTCTGGGCACCCCAACCGTTGAAGATCCAGTCAATTGCTCCTAGAGCATTGGTTTCACTGTTCACAACAAACGTTGCGCCACTGTCTCGAATCCAACTGTCATCAAGATCACAAACAACTAGTTCAATATCTTTTGATAGATACTTCTTTGCTGTTGCTAGATGTCTTTCATTAACTAGAACTGTTACCGGTTCATATTCAGCTGCGGTGTTGGCTACCTCTGACCAAGCTAGGAAGGCATCCTCTTCTTGGGCGTAGTCAGCTGCAGGCCAAGCAAGCCAGGTTTTTTCATGCTTCACCCATTCAGCAGGCATCTTCCAGCTCATTGGAGATCCTCTGTTGCGATTTGATTCACTCCAGCAATTCCTCCATCAATGCCATCGCCAGAATCAGTTCTGTGATTCACTACTGGCTTCACTAGAGCTTGGTAGGTGTCAGGTCTTCTAGTTGCTAGGAATGGGAATAGATCTAGCCAGTCTCTTCTTTGGTCTAGATCAAGATCAACAACTAACACTTCATCTTCATCTCTTGAAGCACTTGCTAGAACTCGGCCATAAGGATCAGAGATGAATGAACTTCCATAGAAGTTCAATGACCCTTCATTACCCCAACGGTTAGGAACAATCATGAAGGTTCCATTAGCGATACCGTTACCAACAATTACCTGCTGCCATAGGGGAGCTGTATCAAACTCAGGATGGTCAGGTTCTGAACCAATCGCTGTTGGATAAACCAATACTTCTGCTCCACCTAATGAATAAGCTCTAGCAACCTCAGGGAACCATTCATCCCAACAGGTAGGTAAACCAAAGCTTGCAAGCGTTGCATCTTCGCCAACTTCTAATTCATAAACTGGATAACCATCCGGAGTATTTGGACCAGGAGCAAAGTACTTGTCTTCGTAGTAACCAGCGGTAACTGGAATGTGAAGCTTAGGTGTGTAGGCGATTAGTTCACCAGCAGGGTTGACCATGATGGCAACGTTTGTTCCTCTGCCATCTTCTAGTTCTGTGTCTTCATAAAGAGATGCGTGAACATAGATGCCATATTTCTCTGCAGCGGCTTTAGCAAACTGGAAGGTCTCACCTTCAAGGTCTTCGGCAATAGCGGCAGGTGTCCCTGATGGGAGCTTGTCTGCTGGATATCTACTTAGTGTTAGTTCAGGTAGGAAAACCATTTGAGCACCAGCATTGCTTGCTAGTTCAATACCTCTGTTGAGGTTCGCAAGATGGGTTGCTTCGTCTTTATCCCAGTGCATCTGCACTAGAGCAACTCGGATTGGCTTTCTGGTTTGCTCTTTGACGCGGCTAAGAGATGGAAGAGCAGGAGCGATTGTTACTTTCATTTACCTTCATCCATTGAATCTAGGAGAGCGACAAGTAGTTTTAGTTCCGTTCTAGGGTTCACAATTGCAAAGCGTGCATTTGGTTTGCCATTGTGTGAACTTGGAACAACAAAACCTAGTTCTTGCTTCAAGATGCGATCGGACCAAGCTTCATAGTCTGAAAGCGTCCAACCTTCTTTTTCAAATACAACAATTGAGAGTTCTGGTTCTCTGACGAGTTTCAAATCAGAACGTTTCCTGATTACATCAGCTATTTGATGAGCTAACTTGATGTTTTCTGAAATGGCAGTTCTATATGCCTTAACGCCATAGGTAGCGAGCGAGAACCAAAGCGGTAAGCCTCTAGCTCTTCTAGTGAGGTTGTATGCGTAATCACTTGGGTTGTAATCGCCACCATCGGTCAAAGCATCTAGATACTCACCATGTTGGGTGTGAGCAGCGGCAGCAAGGGCAGGCTTTCTATAAACCAGAGCACAGCAATCAAAAGGAGTAAAGAGCCACTTGTGTGGATCAACAATGAACGAGTCTGCCTTTTCTGTTCCCTTGAACAAGTGCATACTTGCTGGATCTAGGATTCCAGCAAGACCATATGCACCATCAATGTGATACCAAACACCAAGTTTCTTAGCTGCCGAGCCAACTTCATCTAGTCGGTCAACGATTCCAAAGTTGGTTGTTCCTGAGGTTGCAATTACTGCGAAGAGACCGTCTTTGATTTTCTTAGCTGCTTCCAGTACAGCCTTGCCTCTAAGTCTTCCTTCTGAATCAACATCAGCCAAGACAACATCTATGTCCATAACTCTTGCTGCTGCTTTAAGCGAAGAGTGTGATTCTTTAGAAGCAATGATTGACCAACGCTTAGGAAGTTTTAGCCCAGCCTTCTTGCGGTTGTTGATTGCTGTGTGTCTTGCTGTTACAAGAGCAGAAAGATTTCCAAGAGATCCACCTTGAACAAATACTCCACCAGATGTCTTAGGAAGACCTACTTCTTTAGAAAGCCAAGCTAGAACTTCGTTCTCAGCAAATACAGCTCCTGATCCTTCAAGCCATGAACCACCGTAAACAGAGGTCGCTGAAACTACTAGATCAAATAGTGTTGCTGCTTTTGTTGGTGCAACAGGAATAAAACTTAGGTAGCCCGGGTGATCTGTCGATATACAGGCAGGAGCTAAGACTTCTTCAAATACCTTCAGAGCTTTCTTGCCACCCAATCCTTTTTCAGAGATTGTGTTGCTTGCATTTTTCTGCAGAAACTTAAGTGTTTGTGGACCATCTAGAGGTGCTGGGTCTAGTGCCATTCTTTCGCGTGCATAGTTGATGACATTTTCACGAAGGGCAACTGTCTCAGGAGTTGAGCTGTGCATCTTTGCAGCGGCTTTGTTACTCATGTTCTAACCCTTATTTGGCTTACGACGTTTAGCGATAGAGAAAACAAATCCAAGCACGCAGACCACAAACAGAACTATTGATCCGATGTTTCTACTCTCAGCAATAGCTGCACATGAAGTCCAGTCATCTTGTTGAGGAACGGTGCAGTAGTCAGGGCTAAAGAACCCGATAGCAGATGCAAGTATTCCAACTAAAGCAACGGTTGCAATCATTGCTAGGGAGTTGTTGCTAATTTCACGCTTAGACATTTACACCTTTATAGAGCTGGTTCTAGAAGTTTCAGCAAGGATGATTCCCGCTACCACTATTAAACCGCCAATTACCTCAAGAGTCGTCATTGATTCATTGAGCCAAGCCCAAGCAAAGACAGTTGCAAAGACTGTTTCAGCAGTGGCGATGACGCCTACTGCTGTAGCGGATAGGTTGCCTAAGGCTATGTAGTCCAAGAGCATCGGGATAAAGGAACCCATGATGCCAATCCAAAGAAGCCCTGCCCAGACTGGCATTGAGATCGCACTCAGGTTTCCACCTAGGTTGAATTCAAGATTTATATCAATTACCTTGCCTGGATTGATTAGGTTCATGATTGCCCAGAAGATAGCAGCTACAGCAAAGGTGTAGAAGAGCGTTGACATGGCATCACGCTTACGTTGAGTGTGCTCACCAATTAGGAAATAGATACTCAGACAGACAGCTGCCATAATTGCCCAAGCAACACCTAACGGGTTTAGAGCTGAGTTCCAAATGTTGCTCACGATTGCAAGCCCAATCAGAACTGCGGCAATTCCAAACCAGAGCCTTGGACGTACCTTTTCCTTGAATAGGAGAAGAGAAACCAAGGGGACAATCACGATGGCCGTGTATTCAATCAGAAGTGCAACGCTGATCGGAAGAAGGCTAACCGCATTTGAGTAGGACCACTGCATAAGCGCGACACCGAAGACTCCATAGAAAACCAGAACAGGAAGCTCCTTCTTGGTTATCTTGAAGGCTTTCTTATTTGTGAGTAACAGCACTATTCCTGCAATTAGGGCTGTGATGGCAGTCCTGAATAGCACAAGTTGCTCTGGGTTAATTTCTGTGCCAAGAATGATCTTTACTGTAGATGCGTTAAGGCCAAACATCAGGGCTGCAAAAGATACGGCAGTAATCCCGACAGTGGGGTTTCGGTTGGCTACTCTATTCACCCATTAACCCTAGGCTAGAGCCATGACTGAATATGTACTTGCCGGTGGCTGTTTCTGGTGTCTTGATTCCTCTTTCTCTCAATTCAAGGGAATCATCGATGTTGAGTGTGGGTATGCCGGTGGGCATACCAGCAACCCAACCTATGAAGAAGTTTGTAGCGAAAAGACAGGTCATGCTGAAGTTGCCAAGATCATCTTCGATGAATCAATCATCAGTTCAGACGTAATTCTTGACCTTTACTTCACAGTTCACGACCCAAGGCAGCTAAACCGTCAGGGTAACGACATTGGTTCAAGCTACAGATCAGCAATGTTCTACCAAGGTGAAGAGCAAAAAGAGATATTTGAAAAAGCTTTAGTGCGTGCAGGTCAGATGTGGGAAGGTGAAATCGTCACCACATTGCAGCCGCTAGAAATCTTCTGGGCAGCTGAAGAGTATCACCAGGATTACTTCTCTAAGAACCCAGGTAATGCATATTGCCAAAGTGTTGTTAGTGGCAAGATGGCAAAGACTCGAGCATCTTTCACCGAGTACCTAAAGTAAATTCTTGGTTGTGGAAAACTAAAGCAGCAATTTAGTTTTCTTGGCAATCTTTCTGAATCAGTTATGAATACTTTTCAGAAAGGCAACAAATGTCAGACCAATACAGCGTCACAGGACTCGTGGCAACAACCCCAAGACATCTAGTCACTCAAGACGGTTTACCAATCACTTCATTTCGTCTAGCTGCATCTCTACGTAAGTTCGATAGAACACTTAATCGCTGGGTTGATGCCGAAACAAATTGGTTCACCATCACCTCCTTCCGTCAGTTAGCTGTCAACTCATCTATGTCCATCTCCAAAGGAGATCGCATTCTGGTTATGGGAAGACTTCGAGTCAGAGACTGGGATAACGGTGAACGAGCAGGTACGTCAGTTGAAATAGAAGCCGAAAGCATCGGTCACGACCTAGTTTGGGGTTCAACTACCTTCACTAGAACAGTGAAATCTCAGGAGAGCGACCAAGAGGTTGCTCCAGCACCTGATGATGTTGAAGCAGAACAAGCGGTTCCTGTTTCTTCTAAAGGTAAAGAAAAGGCTCTAGCCAATAGCTAGTCAATAGGATCCAGCAGCCCCTTGCCCTAAAGTCCAGCTGCTGGTGTGCGACACTCACTTTCAATAACCATGATTGGGAACCTGACCCCTAATCACCTTCGGATATACTTATCTCCGAGCGTGCTTGATTGTGAGTGTCGCATTTATCTTTTTAAAGGACCAATAATGGCTGAATTCATCTACCAAATGCACAAGGCCCGTAAGGCTCACGGGGATAAGGTCATCCTGGATGATGTGACCATTGCCTTCTACCCTGGGGCAAAGATAGGTGTTGTTGGCCCTAACGGTTCAGGTAAGTCAACAGTTCTAAAGATTATGGCTGGAATGGACACACCTTCTAATGGTGAAGCCAGATTGTCTCCTGGTCACACAGTTGGAATCCTTCTACAAGAGCCACCTCTAAACGAAGAGAAGACAGTTCTTGGAAACGTTGAAGAAGCAGTTGCCCATATCAAATCAAAAGTTGATCGCTTTAACGAGATCAGCGCTGAGCTTGCTAACCCAGAAGCTGACTACGAGACCTTGTTGGAAGAAATGGGCAAGCTGCAAGAAGAGATTGATCACCTTGATGCTTGGGATCTAGATAACCAACTAGAGCAAGCAATGGATGCACTTCGTTGCCCTCCAGGTGACACAGCTGTTACTCACCTTTCCGGTGGAGAGCGAAGAAGAGTTGCTCTTTGTAAGTTGCTTCTAGAAAAGCCAGACCTTCTTTTACTTGATGAGCCAACAAACCACCTCGATGCTGAATCTGTTCTATGGCTAGAGCAGCACTTGGCTAAGTACCCAGGTGCAGTTCTAGCTGTTACTCACGATAGATACTTCCTAGATAACGTTGCTGAATGGATTCTGGAACTAGATAGAGGTCGTGCTTACCCTTACGAAGGTAACTACTCAACTTATCTAGAGAAGAAGCGTGAACGTCTAGAAGTTCAGGGTAAGAAAGATGCCAAGCTAGCTAAGCGTCTTGGTGATGAACTTGATTGGGTCAGATCTTCAGCAAAAGCTCGTCAGACTAAGTCAAAGGCTCGTCTTGCTCGCTATGAAGAAATGGCAGCAGAAGCAGACAGAACTAGAAAACTAGACTTCGAAGAAATTCAGATTCCACCTGGCCCAAGACTTGGGTCTATTGTTCTAGAAGCTAAGGACCTGCAAAAAGGTTTTGAAGGCAGATCTTTAATCAGCGGTCTAACTTTCTCTCTTCCAAGAAATGGAATCGTTGGAGTAATTGGCCCTAACGGTGTTGGTAAATCGACCCTGTTCAAAACCATCGTGGGGCTAGAGCCTCTGGATGGTGGAGAACTAAAGATCGGTGAAACTGTAAGCATTTCTTACGTCGACCAATCACGTGGTGGTATTGACCCAAACAAGACCTTGTTTGAAGTTGTATCTGATGGTCTTGATTTCCTTCAGGTTGGTAACGTAACCGTTCCTTCAAGAGCATATGTAGCAGCCTTCGGATTCAAAGGTCCAGATCAGCAGAAGCCAGCTGGCGTTCTTTCAGGTGGTGAGAGAAACCGTTTGAACCTAGCTTTGACTTTGAAGCAGGGTGGAAACCTACTGCTTCTGGATGAGCCGACTAACGACTTAGATGTTGAAACTCTTGGTTCTCTAGAGAATGCTCTGTTGGAGTTCCCTGGATGTGCAGTGGTTATCACGCACGATAGATGGTTCCTAGACAGAGTTGCTTCACACATCCTTGCCTATGAAGGTACCGATGATAACCCTGACGAGTGGTACTGGTTCGAAGGTAACTTCGAAGGTTATGAAGAGAACAAGATTGCTCGTCTAGGACCAGAGGCAGCTAAGCCTCACCGTTCAACCTATAGAAGATTGACTAGAGACTAATCCTTGTCTACGAAAACAAGTTTTATTTTACCAAGCAATGCGGATGTTGTTGATCTTGGTAAATACCTAGATAGAGCTAATCGAATGGACCCTAAAGGTGCTGTTCGACTAAGAGCTTATGGCGATGTTCTAACCGTTTACGTTGCACCCATCTTTAGCGGTGACTACGAAGAGGATGCACCAATCGTTCTAGGCCTCAGAACTCTTCAGCTAGCAGAAGCAACTGAGTTTGATCTAACTGTTTTGATTTCAGATCTTTTACAACGAGTGAATTCAGTTGCCAAAGGTGAAGTTCAAGAAGAACAACTCAGCCTGTCTGATCGACTTCTGAACCTAACTGGCAAGGGTCCTTCTAAAGAGAATCAGATTTACCTAGATTTCGATTTAGTAGAAGTTTCTTGGAGCACCGAAACACCAACCAGAACTGGTTGGGAATTCGGTGGAGAAATTCCTGAATCAGAACTTACTGAGATTGCACGTAAAGGTATTGCCGAAGTATCAGAAACTCTTCCTTCATCTGTTGGTGGACCTATCGCTGCGCGAGTGAGAAGTGAAATCTGGGGAAGAGCATTCGACTACAAGTTCCCGCTACCAATGGGATCAGCTTTCGTTGCAGCAGGCTTAGGTTTTCTAACTGAAGGTGAAATCGTGCCCTGGTATGTTTCTGGTGACTGGGTGAGACTAAGTTCTGAACACGGACACGTGCTAGCTAGATTCGCGAAAGACTACGTACCTCTAAAGGCTTAGTCCTCCATAGTGTTGAGCATTGCTGTTGCTGCTCTATCTAGATATGCCCACATCTGAGCGTGATAAAGCTGAGGTAATTCCTGGGCAACTAATGCCGCTTCCATGTGAGTAAGCCAAGCAGCTCTTGCAGCTGGATTGATTTTGAATGGCTGGTGTCTCATGCGAAGACGAGGGTGTCCGCGTTGCTCTTGATAGGTAGTAGGTCCACCCCAGTATTGCTCTAGGAATAGTTGTAGGCGTTCTTGGGCCGGACCTAAATCTTCTTCCGGATACATCGGCTTTAGAATTGGGTCTTTAGCCACACCTTCATAAAACTTGGCACATAGTTTCCTAAAGAACTCTTTGCCACCGACAAGCTCATAGATGTCACCTTCAACATTTGATCCAGTTTGGTGGGTGAGTCGAACTGTTTCGACTCTCTCGCGATCTTCGAACTGCTCTTCAGTCATTAGTTTTTGACGTTGACGTAAATAGCGTTAGAGCTAGGGGCTAACTTGATGTTTGCCTTATCGAATTCTTCCTTCACTGCCATGCGAAGCTTGCGAGCAACATCATCTTTATCTTCAGGCTTAGTTTTTTGCACTAAACGAAGAACAATCTCGTCTCCAGAAATTGAATTAATTCCCCAGATCTCTGGTTCGCCAAGAGCTTTGCCATCAATGCTCTTGGCTGCTTTTAGAAGGGCTTCTTGGGCTTTAGAGATGTTGGATTTGTATTCGATTGCAACATCCAAAACGGCACGAGCCCAACCTTGTGACTGGTTACCAACACGCATGATCTCACCGTTGCGAACGAACCAGAGGGTTCCTTCTAAATCTCTAACCTGCGTAACTCTTAGTCCAACGCTTTCAACAACACCTTCTGCTTGGCCTAGGTCAACAAAGTCCCCAACACCGTACTGGTCTTCAAAGACAATGAACAAACCAGAGATTAGGTCCTTCACAAGCGATTGAGCTCCGAAACCAAGGCCGGCACCTAAGATACCTGCACCAGCAACAATTGCTCCCGCTGATACTCCTACTTCAGTAAGAGCGATGCTGATGACTGTGAAGGCTAGACCCCAGGTAGCTAGGTTTCCAAGAACAGATGCAATAGTTCTAGTTCTTTGCAGAAGACGAGCTTGAGCAAGGGGAGAGGCTTCTTTAGTAATTCCCTCAATCTTGCGAACGCTCTTGGTTACCGACTTCACGACTCTGTTGATTGCTAACTGAAGTAATCCGCGAAGTAAAAGAGCGGCAAGAATGCTCAACAAAATGCGCAGGCCTGGACCCCACTCTGCATAAAAGCTAACAATCCAT
>JBIILH010000030.1:0-10152 GCA_044232765.1 Rhodoluna sp.
AGAACTATTCGCCGCTCTTTCTAGTTCTAGTTCTGTTCCTCGGTGGACGATTGCTCGGAGTCTTTGGAGTCTGTGGGGATGAACCCTGAGGCTTAGAAGAATTACCCTGAGGCTTTCTCTGCGGCTTAGATCCGTTTCCACCTCTTTGCCCCTTTGGCTTTTCGTGATCTCCTGGCTTCCAATCAGAAGGTCGCTTAGTCGCGGCAATTCTTCCTTTAGTTCCAGCTGGAATATCTAGGTCAGTGAAAAGGTGAGGAGATGAAGAGTAGGTTTCGATTGGATCCGGGGTGTTTAGTTCCAGAGCTTTATCGATGTGTGACCAACGAGCAAGATCTTCCCAGTCAACGAATGTAACTGCGATACCAGTTCTACCGGCACGACCGGTTCTTCCAGTTCTGTGTAGGTAAGCCTTCTCGTCTTCTGGAACTGTGTAGTTGATTACGTGAGTAACATCATCAACGTCAATACCTCTAGCTGCTACTTCAGTTGCAACAAGAATGTCTTTCTTACCACTTCTAAATGCATCCATGGACTTTTCTCTAGCTTCTTGAGACATATCTCCATGCAGTGCTGTTGCACTAAAGCCACGATCAGATAGTTCATCTGAAACTTTAGCAGCTTGTCTCTTTGTCTTTGTAAAGATAACTGTCTTGCCACGGCCTTCAGCCTGCAAGATTCTTGCAACAACTTCATCTTTATCCATTGCGTGAGCACGGTAGAAGAATTGCTTGATGTCTGCTTTGGTGTGACCTTCATCTGGGTCATTCACTCTAATGTGAACAGGCTTGTTCTGGTACTTACGAGCAAGAGAAACAATCTGGCCAGGCATTGTTGCTGAGAACAACATGGTCTGACGTCCGGCAGGTGTGAAAGCAAACAGTTTTTCAACATCAGGTAGGAAACCGAGGTCAAGCATTTCATCTGCCTCGTCTAGAACCATGCACTCAATCTTTGATAGATCTAGTTTTCTCTGGTTGCTTAGGTCAATTAGACGACCAGGAGTTCCAACAATAAGTTGTGCTCCAGCATCAATCTGAGCTACCTGACCTTCGTATGACTTACCACCGTAGATAGCAACAACCTGAAGGTTTCTGTTAGAAGAAGCCAAAGTAAGGTCTTCTGCTACCTGAATAGCTAATTCACGAGTTGGCACAACAACAAGTGCCTTAGCTCCATGAGCTGGGTCAGTACCAAGTCTTTGAATGATTGGAAGGCCAAAGCCTAGAGTCTTTCCAGTACCTGTCTTAGCCTGACCAATAAGGTCTTGGCCAGTCAGGGCAAGGGGGATAGCCTGCTCCTGAATAGGGAATGGCTGGGTTATGCCTTTTGAGGCAAGGGCAGCAACGATGTCTGAATCGATGCCTAATTCGCTAAAATCCAATAGTTTTGGCCGCCTGTCTTATCTAGGCAAGTCTAACCATCTATTTGGCAGGTTAAGATGGTTCGGTGTTCGAATGGTTTAAGCGTCTGCGTAAGGTTGCCAAGCAACTTACTGTCGCTCCTCGCACTGAGGAGAAGGTTGCGAGAAATACCAAGTCGATCAACCTCAAGCCATACACACCAGAACCGAAAGCATTCCTTGGTCAATTGGCATACCTTCAGCTAGCTAACTTTGAAATCTTGACTGCTGCATTGAAGTATTCACCTAACACCCAATACAAAGCAGAGCTCAGTGAAGCAACTGCAAAGAGTTTTGATAAGTATCGTCAACTTTCAAAGAAACTAGTTGAACTAGGAGCAGATCCTGCTGCTGAGATGAATCCGTTCAAGGAACGTATTGCTGTCTTTCACTCAAACACCAGCGGTCTTGATTGGTATGAGGTAGTTATCAAGGTTTATCTAACTTCAGGACTATTGGATGATTTCTATTCACGTCTAGCATCTGGTTTGGATGATGAACTTCAGGCTGAAGTTGAGAAAGCACTTAAAGATAAGACGTTCGAAAAGTTTGCCAAGAGAGTTTTGACTGAATCTATTCAGGCAGATCCTGTATTAGGTCATCGTCTTGCCCTTTGGGGAAGAAGACTGATGGGTGATGTTCTTCTAGAACTAAGAGCAGCTTTTGATAACCGCAAGCTCGCTCACGTTACAAAGACCACAAAGCTAAGTGTTGAAGAAGAGAACCAGGTTAACTTGGCAGCTTATGCAAAACTTGAGCCACTTATTTCTGAACTAACTGGAGCACATGGTCTGCGCATGGAAGCTATTGGTTTAGCTGCCTAAAACCTAAACGGTTACAGTTTCTTTAGCTAATCTTCTGGCTCGAATAATACGAATTCCAACAATCATCACTACCGGCATACCCAGCATGGTGATTGCCCAGATCCAGAACTCGTTGTAGCTAAGACCTACCCAGGTGAAGACTGCCCATACAAAGTAACCGTAGATAAGTGCAAGTGCTGGCGGAAGTAATACTCCGTAGTTTTCACTTCCAGAAATGATGTATGGGGCCATCAGTCCAAGTAGCGAACCATAAACAAGAATGAATGCAATTTCCATTAGGCGATAAATCCAACTCTTCGGGTCTCTTCAGCACCGATCTCAACGTAGGCAAGAGCGTCAACAGGAACAATAAAGACTCGACCTTTTTCATCGGTTAGCTTTAGTTGCTTTGCACCAGAACTAAGAGCAGTTTCAACGCTCTTCTCGATTTCGCCTGCACCTTGCTTTGATTCAAAGGACAGTTCTCGAGCGGTGTTTTGTAGACCGATTCTGATTTCCATGACGCTTCTTTCTTTTCTTACTCCCTAGATTACCTGCACCTAGGGAAAGAAAAGAACCTTCTAGAAAACTTCGTCTTCGTCCTTTTTAGGCTCTGGCTCCTGAGTTGTTGCCATAGGAGTTACCTCCGCTAGGTCAACTATTTCAATTGACTCGCTGACTATGGTCACTGGAGCGGTGAAAGATGCTGCCTGGGAGATTGGCACAATGACCTCAGGGGAGCTGGTATTGAAATCAGTTGGCTTTAGGGACGGAAGCTCTCCAGCAACTAGCCTTTCGTGCAGCCAGGTGATTGTTGAAATGGCTTCTTCAATCTCCTCTTCGTCTCCTCTAGCCAAGGCTTCAAGAAGGAAGGTGGCATGGGTTAGCTCGTAGTGAAGCTGTGCTCTTTGTCTAAGGTTTCTATCTGCCTTAGTTGAGCCCTCATAAGCAAGAACCAGTGCTTCGGCTGTCTCTTCAGAGCCTTCGTTGTAGAAGAAAGCTAGGTCAATAGCTGGGTCGTCAATAGATAGCTGACCCCATTCAATAACGCCAACAAC
Source organism: Rhodoluna sp. (assembly GCA_044232765.1). Classification (GTDB taxonomy): domain Bacteria; phylum Actinomycetota; class Actinomycetes; order Actinomycetales; family Microbacteriaceae; genus Rhodoluna. The sequence continues at coordinate 3,261 of JBIILH010000030.1, forward strand.
CTGATCTCCTTCGGCTAGAAGGAAGTCACTCTTGAGGAAGCCATGAATAACGGTTGGGCGATATTTGAATATGTTCACATCAAATAGAGCAGTCTGCCAACGCTCAAGAAGATCAGGGTGAACCTTGCCGGTATCCATCGCTCTATCGAATTCAGCAACAAGTGTTCTCACTCGTTCAGCAGGTTCATACTCAGGTAGACCAGCATCAGCAATTAGGGAAGCAGGAATTGAGTGAATAGCGGAAATAGCCTGGCCGATAGAGCTAACTAGCCCATCATCCAATCTCAATCGAGATAAATCAGCTGGAGCACCTGGAACGTATTCAAAGGCAAGAGCGTTTCTGATTGCCTTTGGAGAGGTTTTGCCTAGGTATGAAGAGATACCAAAAGGCAGTGAAACGTTCTTAAGGACCTGAAGGGCTCTGATCTCTGTGCCCAGATCGGTGTTGGCTAGTGAGTCCAATGGGGATTTCAGAAGGATTAGGCGACCATCGTCTGTGGTCAATAGTTCAACTGCTACCGCTGCATCATCTCGGGTCAGGTTCTGAACTTGAACGAAATGAAGACCAGGCAGAGCATCGGCTGCTAACGCCGCTAAAATCAAGGAAGGTTTACCCATAGTTTTTAGGTTAGACAAAAACTTCGATAACCCCTGTTATCGCCACGCATTAGACACCGAACATAAAGAAAGAATCATGAGCATCCCTTTAGTTTTGCCAATGGCCCAAGCGGTACTAAACCGCGATGCCGAAGCAAGGGATGATGCTGAACTCTTTGACAAACTCTGGCTTGAACCAGAGACCCGAATCATTGTTCTCTATAAAGGTAAGACCCTGATTCATGATGGTCATCTAAGACTTCTTACAACTGAGCAAGCTACCGCTGGCAAATACAGGGTCTACCTAGGTAGAACAACTGTTGAACTTGGGGATCAAAAGATTGGCACAGCAGTTGTGCTCTCAGTTCTAAGCGATAACGCTGCCAAAGCTATAGAGCCCGACGAATCTAAATGGCATGAACTTAGAAGAAGTGGTGCTGGATTACATCCAAGAGATGCGGCACTGTTTACTCAGGCCCTAGCTATTCATAACTGGCATGAAACCCATCAGCACTGTCCTGCATGTGGAGCTATAACTGTCATGCAACAGGGTGGTTGGTCAAGGCTTTGTGTTTCTGAAGATAGAGAACTATTTCCTAGAACAGATGCAGCGGTGATTGTCTGCATCACTGATGATCAAGATCGAATCCTGCTTGGCACCCAAGGAAGCTGGGAGCAAAACCGCTGGTCCATTTTGGCTGGCTTCGTTGAAGCAGCTGAATCTTTAGAAGCCGCAGTAGTTAGAGAAATGTTAGAAGAGTCTGGGTTACTTGTAACTAACCCTGTTTATCTTGCTAGCCAATCTTGGCCTTACCCTTATTCACTAATGCTTGGCTTCACAGCACAACTAGATCCAAGTAATGGTCCTGAAAGCATCAGACCTGATGGAATTGAAATAGCTAAGCTTCGCTGGTTCTCAAGAGAAGAACTAAAAGCTGAAGCGGCAAGCATTCTGCTACCTTCAAAGATCTCAATCGCTAGATCACTCATTGAACACTGGATGGGTGAAGAAATCATTTCAGCTACAGAACTCAGCAGGTAGCTATGCAGTATGAAGCAGAAGACATCCTAAATGCTCTTGATGAAGAGCAACGTGAAGCCGCTCAATCACTCATAGGACCAACCGTGATTCTGGCTGGAGCGGGAACCGGTAAGACCAGAACAATCACTCATCGAATTGCCTATGGAATTCTGCGTGGAGATTTCTCTGAGAATCGCGTAATGGCTCTGACTTATACGAACCGAGCAGCAGGTGAACTCAGGGCAAGACTTCGAGGTTTAGGTGTTCACTCAGTAAATGCCAAAACATTTCACGCTGCTGCCTTGTCTCAACTTGAATACTTTTGGCGAGACTTCTTCGGTATTGAAGCTCCTAGGGTTCTTGACTCTAAGTCAAAAGCCATTGGCAAAGCAGCCGAAGGCCTAAAGATTCGTTTAGATGCCAACACAATTAGAGATATCGCATCTGAGATTGAATGGCGAAAGTATTCAATGCTTAGCCTGGAGGAGTACCTGGATGTGATTTCAACTAGGCCTGTAATTCAAGGACTTGCTCCCATTCGCTCTTATGAGATTCAGGTTGCTTATGAAGATGCGAAAGTAAAAGCCAAGCAGATCGACTGGGAAGATGTCTTGCTTCTTTGCACTGGCATGCTGAAATCTGAACCTAGAGCCTTAGCTCATGTTCATCAGCAGTATCGCTTCTTCACAGTTGATGAGTATCAAGACATTTCTAAGTTGCAGCAGGAACTTCTAGATACCTGGCTAGGGGATAGAAGCGATCTATGTGTTGTTGGTGACCCTAACCAAACCATTTATTCCTTCAGCGGAGCTAATGCATCATTCTTGGAGAACTTTGACTCAAGGTATCCAGGGGCGAATGTCATTGAGCTAACCAAGAACTACCGTTCCACTCCAGAAATCATTGGGGTAGCAAACAGGGTTAGAGGAAATCAAAAGTTTGAACCTCTTGAAGCAATTAGACCAAGAGGAGTAGAACCACAGGTTCTAGAGTTCCAAGATAGAGAGAAAGAATGTGATTTTGTTGCTAACAAAATCAAGGATCTGCTTTCATCTGGAATGAAGGCAAGCCAGATAGCAGTTCTATATCGAATCAATGCTCAATCTGAACATATTGAAAATGCTTTGAGTAGAGCAGGTGTTGAGTACCAGGTCAGGGGAGGTCAACGCTATTTCAGTAGACCAGAGATTATGTCTGCTGTTCGAATGGTTAGAGCAGAAGCTGCCAACCCAACAGGTAAAGCTCTCTACGAAACTGTTTCAGCAATAGCTAGAAGCCTTGGTTGGCAAAGCATCGCACCTAATGTCTCAGGTAGAGCATTAGAGGAGTGGGAAGCACTGAACTCTTTGGTTCAGATTGCTGATGAACTTGGTGAAGAGGCAACAATTCAAACCTTCGCTAATGAATTAGAGGAACGCCAAAGATCTCAGCATGAACCAACTAGAGAATCAATTACCTTGAGTACCATTCACGCAGCTAAGGGTCTTGAATACAAAGCGGTGTTTATCATTGGTGCGGTTGAAGGCTATATGCCAATTAGTTATGCCAAGACAGAACTGCAGATTTCAGAAGAGCAACGTCTTTTCTATGTTGGCGTTACCAGAGCAAAGGATCTGCTTTTCATTACTTGGGCTAACAAAGATGGTGCTGATGAAAGACAGCGGACCAGAAGTAGATACCTAGACCTAATCTAAGATTCTGCAGTTACAGAGTTTATGGAAACTGTATTTGGTTCTAGAAACATCACCGGTTGCATAGTCAATTAGATATCCATCTTGAAACCTGTTGTCTTCGTCTTTTGAAATAGTGAATCCAGCCGATTGATCAAGCTGTCGAAGAATCACTCTCAAAGCTAATCCTGTTGTTGCAAGGAGGGCTGAACTGTCATCTCTCGTTCTTGGTACATCAATAAGTTGGGAGGCAATAGCCGGCCAAGCAGGGTCTTCATCAACTTTAGATTCAGCAAGGCAGTTGAGGCATGGAGTTACTCCAGGAAAGACAATCGGACTAATTTGTGCTTCATACAAATCAAAATTTATGTTCAGATGCGGGACATCTCTATTTAGCCAGCGCAGATAGGAGACGGGTCTTGTAGCTAGGTGACCTACTGTGATGGCAAAGGAAATCACTAAGTCTCTGCTGGGCTTGAAGTTTAGGTCTATAAATCTTTCACTGACGTCTTTAACAAGTGAGAGCTTCACTAAATCCTGTTTTAAGGTTTCAAGACGTGATTTTCCCAAGTCTTCAGAATTGAAACCTAGTTCCCCTAAATGCGTTCTTAGAACCTTGCCATCGTCATGGGTTACTACTTTGCCAACTCCACTGGCTAGTAATCCTTTAGCTAATAGTGAGCCACTTTTATCTAATTGATCAATATGAACAACTCTTTGCCATCTCTCAGCTAGAACCATCTCTGGATTTACCTCATAGTCCAGAGCAGCTCTAGCGAGTTCGGCAAAAGCTATTTCTTGCCAAGCCCCGAAGCTGTTACTTGTTGAGCCTTCGCTTTCCATAACAGGGGAGAGTTTTTCAATGAGTGATTGAGTAGTTCCTGACTCAGCCTTGAAGGTTTCATCTAAAACGTCTTGTTGACCATCAACCACTCCGCTATAGAGAGCTGCAATTATTTGTTGTTGAGCTAAAGACAACTCTGAGATAGAGACACTTGTGTTGCCTAAACCAATCTGAACTGTGTTTGGGTCACGCCAAACCGAGGGCTGGGCTTTGTTGATTCGATGAAACACGTTCTACAGTCTGCCTAAATTCTTTAGACACTGCTCTTGTTCTCAACAGCTATTCGCCGAGTAGATCTCTCAACGCTTGGTCCATTGCATCTGGAATACCTAAGTCAGCTTTAATTCTTGCAACGTACTTATCTGGGTTATCAATGTCTTCAGCTGTTGGCAGGAAGTCTGGGTGATCCCATAGTTCATCACGTTTTTGATTTCCTAACGCTTCACCGATTAGTTGCCATAAAGCAGTGGCTTCTCTAATGCGCTTAGGTCTAAGTTCAAGTCCCACAAGTGTTTGGAATGTGCTTTCAGCTGGTCCACCGGTAGCACGCCTTCTTCTAACTGCTTCTCTAATTGCGTCTGCCTTAGGTAAACGTTTTGCAGCCTCACTAGTCACCGCATCAACCCAGCCTTCAATAAGAGCAAGGTTTGTTTCAATGCTGTCTAGAGCTGATTGTTGACTTGGAGATCTTGAAGCTAGGAATGCTCCTGACTCTAATGCTGCTTGGAGTTCTGCTGGATTTTGTGGATCAAAGTCTTCGCTTATTTCTTGCATGCGACTTGTGTCGAAAGTGATACCTGCTGCGTATTCACGAATCTGGGCAACTACTTTTTCTCTTAGCCAACGTGAATGCTTAAACAATCTTGTGTGAGCAAGTTCTCTTAGCACTAGATATATGTATGCCTGGTCTTTATCGTTACCTAGTTCTAGGGTCGCGATGAACTCTTGCAGGTTTTGAATTACAAAAGCTGGTCTCTGGTCAACGTAAATAGGTAAACCAATTTCGGTACCCGTAAGTGCTTCTTTTGATAGCTGGCCTAGAGCCTGCCCCAGTTGCATAGCAAACATCATGGCTCCTGCAGATCTCATGATCTCACTTGCACCTTTAAGAGATTCTTGAAGTTCTTCAGGAAGTTGCTCTTGGATAGCTTCACCAAGAGATCTATTCATTCGATCAGCTACTGGCTCTGCTAGAAGTTTGAATAGAGGAAGTGCATCATCTACCCATAGGGTTCGGCTTAGAAGTTTAGGTTCAAGAATTACTTCAGAAATACTGGTCGCCTCGTTGAGCCAAAGATTGGCAATTCCAATTGCCTCGCTAAGTTCTTTTCTACCCTTGTCATCAACGGCTGTTGCACCAACCTTGGCTAGTTCTTTAGCTCCTTGAGCAGCAGCTTGCCAATTAACTCCCGATCCTTCTGATGGGGGATTAGGAATTAGAAAAGCACCTTGAATATTGGAAAAGAGTTTCTGCAGAGACTCAGGTGTGCCATCAAAACCAGCAGCCTGAGCTAGAGCCTCTGGGTCAAACCCTTGGCTGAGCATCTCTTCCCAGATACGCCTTAGTTCTTCTGGGTCAGGTAGTCCGTTTTGATTGTCTTCGCTCATGTGTCCTCTTAGTATCAACGCTAAACGCAATTTCTCTCAAAACTCCAATTACCTCTAGTCAACTTGGGCTTTGTTCGCCATAAGCGTTGCTGTGTGGGGCCTGAAAGCCTAGAAGTTCCTGAAGATGGCTCTGTCGGTCTGAGGGCTCGTTTAGGCTGAACCTAATGATTTCTAATGATGTAAAACCACGGAGACGAGTCCCATTGGGGAGACTATTTAGTTGGCTCACCACAGCCGCAATTGTCGGTGGCGGGCTCTTTCTAGTTGTTGCCCCGACCCCCTATTTGGTTGAGCAACCAGGGCCTGTCTATAACTTGCTTTCAGAGATTAACGGTGAGCCAATGATTTCTATTTCTGGGCAAAAGACCTATCCAGTTTCTGGTGATCTAGACATGCTCACCGTAACCATGAGAGGCAACTCAACTAAGGGAGCTTCTTGGCTTGAAGTTGGTCTTGCTCAATTGGATTCTGCTTTGACTGTTGTGAAGATTACAGATATTTATCCTGAAGGTTGGGACGATAAGAGACTCAGCGATGAGGCAGACATGATGATGTTGGATTCTCAAGCTAATGCAAAAGCTGCAGCACTAAATCTTTTAGACATTCCTTACACTGCTGTGATTAAAGTCACCATGGTTGAAAAGAAGGGTCCTGCCGGAGAAATTCTGAAAGCTGCGGACACACTTGTTTCTATCCAAGGCGAAAAGGCAACAGGACTGACTCAAGTGCAGAAACTTGTTGCTGAAACTAAAGGTGAAAGATCAGTTGAACTTGAAGTAATTAGAGATGGAAAGACCCTCTCACTTAGTGTTCTGCCAAAACTTATTGATGGCAAATGGCGCATGGGTATTTACGTTCAGACTGTGCCAACTTTCCCATTTCCTATTGATGTCAAAGTTGGCAACGTAGGAGGCCCAAGCGCGGGTCAAGTTCTTGCCTTGGCAATCTACGACAAATTGACTCCAGGTCAACTAACCGGGGGCAAGAGAATTGCTGGAACAGGAACTATCACTCCCGATGGCCAAATTGGTCCAGTTGGTGGAGTCAAGCAAAAAATGTATGGAGCTCAAAGAGCTGGAGTGAAGTGGTTCTTAGCTCCCAGCGAAAACTGTGATCAGGTCATTGGAAACATACCGGATGGACTTACAGTTA
>JBIILH010000031.1:0-10052 GCA_044232765.1 Rhodoluna sp.
CTGGCTCTTAGATTCTTTGCTTTACCAACATAGAGAACGCGACCATTCTCATCCAAGAATCGATAAACACCTGGGTCAGTAGGTATCTCCGAACTCTTTGGTCTAAAGCTGAGATCGTTTGCCATTTTCTAGCTAAGTATTTCCTTGAGGAACTTACCGGTGTGTGATTTAGCGACCTTTGCTATTTGCTCAGGTGTTCCAACTGCAACAACTTCACCACCACGTGAGCCACCCTCTGGACCGATATCAACAACCCAGTCAGAGCTCTTGATTACATCGAGATTGTGTTCAATGACAATGACAGTGTTCCCCTTGTCTACTAGTCCATTTAGAACTAGTAGAAGCTTTCTAACATCTTCAAAGTGAAGACCAGTGGTTGGCTCGTCGAGAACATAGATGCTTCTTCCGTATGATCTCTTCTGCAGTTCAGTAGCGAGCTTCACACGCTGAGCTTCACCACCGGAAAGAGTTGTAGCACTCTGACCAAGGCGAACATAGCCCAGACCAACATCAACCAGGGTGTCTAAGTACCTTGAGATTGAAGTAATTGCCTTGAAGAACTCTGCACCTTCAGAAATAGGCATCTCTAGCACTTCAGCAATCGATTTGCCTTTGTACTTCACCTGAAGTGTTTCCCTGTTGTATCGAGCTCCATGACACACTTCACAAGAAACGTATACATCTGGCAGGAAGTTCATCTCAATCTTTAGAGTTCCATCACCACTACAAGCCTCGCAGCGCCCACCCTTCACGTTGAATGAGAATCTACCCTGCTGGTATCCCCTGGCTTTCGATTCCTGAGTGTCAGCAAACAACTTACGGATATGGTCAAACACTCCTGTGTATGTTGCTGGGTTAGATCTAGGAGTTCTACCGATTGGGTTCTGATCGACGTGGACTACCTTGTCTAGTTGATCTAATCCTTCAACTCTGGTGTGCTTTCCCGCAACACCTTTAGAGCCATTCAGCTTGTTCGCAAGTACCTCGTACAGAACGTCATTGACCAGGGAAGACTTACCTGAACCACTCACACCTGTAACTGAGGTAAACGTACCTAGCGGGAAGGTAACATCGATGTTCTTTAGGTTGTTCTCTCTAGCTCCAACTACCTTGATTTGTCGATCTTTATCGATGACTCTTCTCTTCTTGGGTAATTCGATGGATTCACGACCACTCAAGAATGCTCCGGTGATGGATTCCTTGTTCGTAAGAATGGCCTTGTAGCTTCCACTGTGAACAACTTCACCTCCGTTAACACCAGCCCCTGGACCAATGTCGATTAACCAGTCAGCAGCCTTGATTGTGTCCTCATCGTGCTCGACGACAATCAGGGTATTACCTAGATCTCTTAGCTTGAGAAGGGTTTCGATAAGTCTCATGTTGTCACGTTGGTGAAGGCCAATGCTGGGTTCATCCAGGACGTAGAGGACGCCAGTAAGACCAGCACCGATTTGTGTAGCAAGTCGAATTCTCTGAGCTTCACCACCTGAGAGAGTTGCTGCTGCACGTTCAAGAGATAAGTAATCCAAACCAACAGCTATCAAGAAATCCAGTCTTGAACGAATCTCTCTAAGTACCTGAGCGGCAATTTTTTCATCACGCTTATCGAGCTTCAGCTTGTCGAAGAAGTTGAATGACTCGCCAAGGCTCATGAAGCAAACATCAGCGATGGAAGTGTTGGCAACTTTGACGGCAAGTACTTCAGGGCGAAGTCTCGCACCGTTGCAGTCTGGACATGGAGTCTCTCTCAGGTACTCTGACCACTTGCCACGTGCCCAGTCATTATCTGCTTCAAGATACTTGCGCTCTATGTAGTTCACTGCGCCTTCGAACCCTGTTGTGTACTTGAGTTCCCTACCGTATTTGTTCTTCCACTTCATTTGAACTTCGAAGTTGTTTCCATAAAGCACAGCGTCTTGAATCTCTTCTGGTAGATCTTTCCATGCTGTGTTCAGGGAGAAGTCAAGGTCTTTGGCAAGGCCAGTTAGCAACCTTGTGTAATAAGTGAATAAACCTTTTCCCTGGGTTGACCAAGGTCTGATAACTCCACCGTTGATTGACTCTGAAACATCACCAATGATGAGTTCCTTATCAACGGCCATCTTTATTCCGAGACCAGAACACTTAGGACATGCTCCGAATGGAGCGTTGAAAGAGAACGTTCTTGGTTCAATCTCAGTAAGAGCTAGGGTGTGTTCATTTGGGCAAGACATCTTCTCGCTAAAGTTTCTGTACTTTCCAGCACCTTTGACGTCAACGAAATCGATAGTCAGTCTTCCACTAGCTACCTTGAGAGCAGTTTCGACAGAGTCGGTCAAACGCTGCGTAATGTCATCCTTGGCCACAAGACGGTCGATGACAACAGAAATGTCGTGTTTATAGGTCTTTCGAAGCGGCTTGGCATCGGAGAGTTGGATGACTTCCCCGTCAACAACAGCGCGAGCGAATCCTTGGCTTAGAAGTTCTCTAAACAGATCAGAGAACTCGCCCTTCTTCTGATCAACAACCTGAGCAAGAATCTGATACTTGGTACCAGTCTTAATCTGCATGATCTGGTCAACAATTTGCTGAGCTGTTTGCTTCGTTATCTTCTCGCCACACTCAGCACAATGTGGCACACCAATACGGGCCCATAGAAGTCTTAGGTAATCATGAATCTCTGTAATTGTTCCAACAGTTGATCTAGGGTTACGGTTGGTTGACTTCTGGTCAATGGAAACAGCTGGGCTAAGCCCTTCAATAAAGTCAACGTCAGGTCTATCAACCTGACCGAGGAACTGTCTTGCGTAAGCACTAAGTGATTCAACGTAACGACGTTGTCCCTCAGCAAAAATTGTGTCAAAAGCTAAAGATGATTTACCTGACCCACTTAGGCCCGTGAAGACAACCATGGCATTCTTTGGAATCTCAAGGTTCAGGTTCTTTAGGTTGTGAACCCTGGCACCTTTAATGACTAGTTTGTCTTTGGCAGGAAGGCTTATGTGCGGCATTCGACCAGTTTAACCCCCAGTTAGAACTAAACCTTGTCTATCTGCCTGATGGTGTACTTGAGTTCGCTTATTTCATCGCGAAGTCTCGCAGCCAGCTCAAACTTCAGTTCAGCTGCTGCTGATTTCATCTGCTGGTCAAGATCCACAACTAGATCCAAGAGCTCGTCATAACTAGCGTTCTGGTTAGGTCTTGTCTTCAAAGGAGTAACTCCCTTATTACCAGACTTCTTACCCTTTGACTTCTCAAGTAGCTCTGCTGTGTCTTGTTCTTCTCGCAGGATGCTATCGGTGATGTCAGCAATCTTCTTACGAAGTGGTTGTGGGTCAACTCCATGAGCGAGGTTGTAGGCGACCTGTTTCTCTCTTCTGCGATTGGTTTCGTCAATGGCTCTAGCCATTGAGTCAGTAACTCTGTCGGCATACATATGCACTTCACCACTGACGTTTCGGGCAGCTCGACCAATAGTTTGAATAAGTGATGTGGTTGATCTTAGGAATCCTTCTTTGTCCGCATCAAGGATGCTAACTAGAGATACTTCTGGAAGATCTAGACCTTCTCTAAGCAGGTTGATTCCAACTAGGACGTCATAAACACCACTGCGAAGTTCTCTAAGGAGCTCCACTCTTCGTAGGGTGTCGACGTCGCTGTGGAGATAACGAACCCTGACTCCAGCTTCTGTTAGGAATTCGGTTAGTTCTTCAGACATCTTCTTAGTTAACGTTGTAACCAATACACGCTCGTCCTTGGCGGACCTTATTCGAATCTCTTCTAGAAGATCGTCAATCTGCCCCTTAGAAGGTTTGATGACAATCTGTGGATCAACCAGTCCGGTTGGGCGAATGATCTGTTCAACTGCTCCATCGGCCACACCCAATTCATACTTTCCTGGTGTCGCAGATAGGTAAACGGTCTGGCCAACTCTTTCTTGGAACTCAGGCCATTTAAGAGGTCTGTTGTCCATTGCCGATGGCAATCTAAAACCATGTTCGACAAGAGTTCTCTTTCTGGAAGAGTCACCTTCATACATAGCCCCGATTTGAGGCACAGTAACATGCGATTCATCAATGACAGTTAGGAAGTCATCAGGAAAGTAGTCAAGTAGACAGGATGGCGCGGAACCTGGATCTCGGCCATCTAAGTGTCTTGAGTAGTTCTCAATTCCGCTACAGAATCCAAGTTCCCTTATCATTTCTAGATCAAAGGTAGTTCGCATCTTGATTCTATGGGCCTCTAGGAGCTTTCCTTGAACCTCAAACTCTTTTACTCGTGCAGCCATCTCTTCTTCGATGGCTTCAAGAGCAGGTCCCATTCGATCTGCTGATGTCACATAGTAACTAGCTGGATAGACCGAGATTGTGTCCATCGCTCGAACTATTTCGCCAGTTAGCGGATGAAGTTGGAAGATGTTTTCGATCTCATCGCCAAAGAGTTCTAATCTGATTGCTAGTTCGTCATAAACAGGGATGATCTCGATAGTGTCACCCTTGACGCGGAAGTTGCCTCTGGAGAAGTCGTAGTCATTTCTCTGGTACTGCATTGTGACAAACTCTCGTATGAGTTCATCTCTATCTATTGTCTGCCCTTTGTGTAATGGCATAGACATGTCCAAATATTCACTAGGGGCACCAAGACCATAAATGCAGGACACAGTAGAAACAACAACAACATCACGACGTGACAACAAACTCATAGTGGCTGAGTAACGAAGTCTCTCTACTTCTTCGTTGATTGAAGAGTCTTTCTCGATGAAAGTGTCTGTTTGAGGAACATATGCTTCGGGTTGGTAGTAGTCGTAGTAGCTGACAAAATACTCAACAGCGTTGTTTGGAAGAAGCTCTCTGAACTCATTCACTAACTGAGCAGCCAAGGTTTTGTTGTGAGCTAGGACCAGAGTTGGCCTCTGGAGTTTCTCAATCAACCAAGCTGTTGTTGCAGACTTACCTGTACCTGTAGCTCCAAGGAGCACAACATCCTTTTCACCATTGTTGATTCGGTCAGTCAGTTCAGCTATAGCTGTTGGTTGATCACCGGATGGTTTGTATTCGCTGATGACTTCAAAGGGAGCGAAGGTTCTAGTTGGACCCTTCACTACTTAGCCTGACTCATGATCTGAAACTTGTTCCATAGAGCACTTGCATCTGAGAGGAGAGAAGGTAATGGCTGGTTTGAGTTCAGGATGTAATCAGCTGCTGCTGCTCGTTCAATGGCAGATGCCTGTGACTTGATGCGGGCAAGAGCCTGCTCTGTGCTCATACCCCTACTTGAAACCAATCTCTTCACTCGGTCTGCTTCTGGTGCTTCGACACTGACGATTACATCAAACGGAAGCGAAACGTTGGCTTCGACCAATAGCGGAACTGTATAGATAACCAACGTGTTTTCTGGAAGTTTCCCAAGCAATTCACTTGCTCTTTGTCTTACCAATGGGTGAATAATCCCCTCAAGTGCCAGACGTTTCTCGGGGTCATTGAAGACTAATTCTCCAAGTTTCTGGCGATCAAGAGAACCATCAGCGTTCAAGACTGAAGATCCGAATACCTGTTTGATTTGCTCTAAACCTTTAGTCCCTGGTTCAACAACCTCTCTAGCAAGCTTGTCGGCATCAATCTCAATACCGCCTAGAGACACCCAATGGGCAGCAACAGTTGTCTTGCCTGCTGCAATGCCACCGGTGAGACCAATCAAAAACATGCTCTAAGCCTAACTTGTCGTTAAAGCAAAGACGGGTTGAGCCTTAGCCCAACCCGTCTTTAGTACTTCTAATTATTCTGCGCTGTTTAGCTTGTCGCGCAGTGCTGATAGAGCCTCGTCATCAGAAAGAGTTCCTTCTGATGCTGTTGCTCCTTCAGACGAAGATGAAGTGGTTGTGCTTGCCTGTACTTCTGGCTTTGCATCAGGAAGGGTTGCTGCAAGCTCGTTAGCTGCCTTAACCTGCTTCTTGTGCTCTTCCCAGCGTGCGTTAGCTTCAGCGTATTCTTTCTCCCACTTAGCCTTAGCATCTTCGAAGCCTGGCTTCCACTCGCTAGTAGCTGAGTCGAAACCTTCTGGATACTTGTAGTTACCCTGGTCATCAAAGTCGGTAGCCAATCCATAAAGAGCTGGGTTGAAGTCAGTACCCTCTGGGTTAACTTCTTCAGTAGCCTGCTTTAGAGATAGCGAGATACGACGACGCTCTAGGTCGATGTCAATAACCTTGACGAATACGTCTTGGTTAACAGTCACAACCTGGCTTGCAAGATCGATGTGCTTAGCTGAGAGCTCACTGATGTGAACTAGGCCTTCGATGCCATCTGCAACGCGAACGAACGCACCGAATGGAACGATCTTGGTGACCTTACCTGGTGCGTACTGACCGATTGCGTGTGATCTAGCAAATACCTGCCATGGGTCTTCTTGAGTTGCCTTTAGAGAAAGTGAAACACGCTCTCTGTCCTGGTCAACTTCTAGAACCTCAACAGTTACTTCCTGACCGATCTCAACAACTTCGCTAGCGTGCTCGATGTGCTTCCATGAAAGCTCGCTTACGTGAACTAGACCATCAACACCACCAAGATCAATGAATGCACCGAAGTTTACGATAGATGAAACAACACCTGTACGGATCTGTCCCTTAGCAAGATCTGCTAGGAATGTGCTGCGGTTAGCAGACTGAGACTCTTCTAGAAGAGCTCTGCGTGAAAGAACAACGTTGTTGCGGTTCTTGTCTAGTTCCAAAATCTTTGCGTCAACATTTTGACCAAGGTAAGGAGTTAGGTCGCGAACGCGACGAAGTTCGATTAGAGAAGCTGGAAGGAATCCACGAAGACCGATGTCAACGATTAGACCACCCTTGACAACTTCGATAACCAAACCGGTAACGACGCCGTCAGTTTCTTTGATCTTCTCAACATCGCCCCACGCACGCTCGTACTGAGCACGCTTCTTGGAAAGAATTAGTCGGCCTTCTTTGTCTTCTTTCTGAAGAACAAGTGCCTCGATTGAATCACCAACAGAAACGATGTCGCCTGGAGCTGCATCATGTCTGATTGATAGTTCGCGTGAAGGGATAACACCTTCGGTCTTGTAACCTACGTCGAGTAGAACCTCGTCGCGGTCAATCTTGACAACGATACCTGCGATTAGATCGCCGTCATTGAAAGATTTTAGGGTTTTTTCGATTTCTGCTAGAAGTTCTTCTGCTGAACCGATGTCGTTTACTGCTACCTGCTTAGGAGCTTTGTTGGTGCTACTTGTCATAGAGAGGTTGTCTCGATCTTATTTTTACTCGGGCCAATTACCATTTGAAAACTACGGGCGTAGCAACTCACAGCAATTGAACTTGGACTGGGTTTGTTTAGGCCTAAATTCAGACCTTTGGAAAGTCTATACGGTCTTTTCGCCCGATACAACGCGGACTAGAGCCTCAAGGACTTTGTCCTCATCAGGACCAACAACCTCAATTGTGAGCTGCTCCCCATATTTAGCTCCAAGACTCAAAATGGCCAGAATGCTACTCCCCTGGGCCTTCTTGCCTAATCGGTTGGTGACAGTCACACTGTGATTGCTAAGCGAGGCCACTCTAACGAAATCCGCGGCTGGACGGGCATGTAGACCGACAGCAGGGCCAACAACACAGGTTTGCTTAGCCATTAGTGGGCTGCCTCGTCCCAGCTTCTACCCACTCCTACGCTTACCTCTAGTGGAACGGCCAGTTGAGCAGCCTCGTTCATACCTTTGATAACAAGTTCCTGAACCTTTTCAAGTTCACCCTTGGCTACTTCAATTACCAATTCATCGTGCACCTGAAGCAGGATACGGCTCTTAACCTTGGCATTTACCAATGCTCTGTCGACGTTAATCATGGCCGTTTTCATGATGTCTGCCGCAGTTCCTTGAATAGGTGCGTTTAGAGCTGCTCTTCTGGCATTCTCTTTGACTGCAAAAATCTTGCTCTTGAGGTCTGGGAAAGGTCTTCTACGGCCAGCGATGGTCTCGGTGTAGCCACGGTCCTTGGCTTCTTCGACTACTTCACTCAGATATCTTCTTACTCCACCGAAGCGATCGAAGTAGTCAGCCATGAGCTGTTTTGCATCCGCATTGGTGATTCGAAGTTGTTTCGCTAAACCATATTCACTCAGACCATAAACAAGGCCGTAAGACATTGCCTTGACCTTAGATCTCATAGCTCCAGTTACTTCTGCTGGTGGAACGCCATAGATTCTTGAACCCACAAACTTGTGTAGATCTTCGCCAGACTTGAACGCTTCGATCAAACCTTCATCTTGGCTGAGGTGAGCGAGGATTCTCATTTCAATTTGCGAGTAGTCAGCGGTTAGCAAAGTTTCGAAGTCTTCACCGACGATGAAGGCATCTCGAATCAGTCTTCCTCTGTCACTTCGTACCGGGATGTTCTGAAGGTTAGGGTTCTCTGATGACAATCTTCCAGTAGATGTTCCTGTTTGAACGTAGGTAGTGTGGATTCGATTGTCTGGACCAACAGCCTTACTGATGGTTTCAACAATCTGTCGAATCTTTGTTACTTCTCGGTGAGCAAGTAGTTTCTCAAGGAATGGATGACCATTCTGTTCGAAGAGAGTTGTTAGAGCTTCAGCGTTAGTTGAGAATCCTGTCTTAACCTTGCTGGTTCCCTCCATGCCTAAATCTTCAAATAGAACTGTTTGCAGCTGTTTCGGCGAAGCGAGGTTGATCTCTTTTCCGATTATCTCGTAACACTCAGATGCAATCTTGGCGATTTCCTTATCAAGCTTCTTTACTAGCTTGCTCATGCCATCAGTGTCCAAGGTGATACCTGTGTGCTCCATCTTTGCAAGTGGATTACTAGCTGCCAGTTCTACTTCTTTATAGACATTGGTTTGTTTTGATTTGTTGAGCACCGAGGAAAGTGACTGGTTGAGCTGGAAGACATACCAAGCAATAGCTGACAAATCTCTTTCAGGTTGAACTACTTCATCTTCAGATTCTGTATCTAACTGCACACCGAGATACTCAGCAATCAAGTCTTCTGCAGCGAATCCTCTTCTAAGTGGGTTGTCAATGTAGGCCATGAGCATTGGATCATCAGAGATACCCGCAATCTTCTTGCCCGCGTTGAGAAGAGCTCTCTCTGCGGCCTTAGCATCAAATACAATCTTTGGCTGAGAAGAGGCAAGCCACTGATAAAAGTCTTTATCGAACTCTTTAGCGGTTAGAGAGGTTCTATTACTTTGATTAGCAATTCCAGCACCGAGAATACTTTCATCGCCAAAGTCAAAGAACACTGAGCTTGGTTTGGGAGATGCATAGATCTTGGCCAATGCATCAGCTTTGAACTTTGGTTCTTTAGGTAGAACGAGATCTATCTTGCTTGTCTCTTCTTCAACTACCTCAGGAGCATCAGTAGTGATAGGAACCGGAGCGCTAGAAGTTCCTTCCGCAACACCAAGTGCTCGAAGGACACGTTCAAGCAGAGATCTAAAGTGCATCTTGGCAAAGGAATCACGCACAGCTCGTTCATCTACTGGTCCCATTGCGAATGCGTCAAAACTGTAGCCACAATCTAAGTCTCTAACGAGGTGATTGAGTCTTCTGTTCCGGATAGCTAATTCACGGTGCTCTCTAAGAGACTCCCCAACTTTTCCTGAGATTTCGTTTTCAGCTGCGAGTACACCAGAGAGATCACCATATTGCTGCAACCACTTTGCTGCAGTCTTTGGTCCTACACCAGGAATTCCAGGCAAGTTATCTGAAGTCTCACCAACTAGAGCTGCGAGATCTGGATACTGCTTCGCGTGGATTCCGTACTTAGCTAGTACTGCTTCATCAGTCATGCGCGTTAGGTTCATTACACCTTTGACTGGATAAAGGATTGTCACATCATCCTGAATCAACTGGAAGGTGTCTCTGTCTCCAGAAACAATTAGTACACGATATCCAGCTGCAGCACCTTGATCAGCAAGGCTAGCGATTACGTCATCAGCTTCGTAGTTTTCACGAGTGAGAGTAAGAATGTTCATTGCTGCCAGAGCATCCCTAAGTAGTTCAGTTTGACCATTGAACTCAGGTGGAGACTCTCCTCTAGTGCC
>JBIILH010000102.1:0-3286 GCA_044232765.1 Rhodoluna sp.
GTGTGAGGCGAGAAGTTCGAGGTAAACAAAACAGACTGGCAAACTTCGATAACGCTAACCTCATGAGATCAGCTCAGGCAGCTGTTGCAGCAGGCCAAAGAGTGAAGCGGGCGATGGAGATTCTTGGCGATGACATCCCAGAGCACTTGAAGGTAGCAGGAGAGTTACGTCTAAATAACCGCGACGCCAGCCTGGATGATCTAGGAAGACTGGCAGTCCCACCTTTGACTAAAGATGCCATCGCTGGACGCATCCGTCGTTTATTGGCTTTAGCGGATAAAGTTGCAGCAGAGCAGGGAATTCCAAACACTGAACTTGAATCACAAGAGAACGACTAATTAGGAGCAAATCATGAGCAAATACGTATTGCCAGACCTCAGCTACGATTACGGAGCTCTAGAGCCGAACATCTCTGGAAAGATCATGGAATTGCACCATGACAAACATCACCTGGCTTATGTAAATGGAGCCAACTCAGCCCTTGATGCTCTAGCTGAAGCTAGAGACAAGAACGATCTGACCATGGTGAACAAGTTCCAGAAGGATCTTGCCTTCAACCTTGCAGGTCACGTCAATCACACTGTCTTCTGGAAGAACATGTCACCAGAAGGTGGCGACAAGCCAACTGGCGACCTAGCAGCTGCTATTGACGAATACTTTGGCTCATTTGATGCCTTTAGAGCTCACTTCACAGCAAGTGCCCTTGGTATTCAGGGTTCTGGTTGGTCAATCTTGGTTTGGGACATCTTGGGTCAGAAACTCATTATTGAGCAACTTTATGACCACCAGGGCAATCTTTCAGTGGGATCTATCCCTCTGTTGATGCTGGACATGTGGGAGCACGCCTTCTATTTGGACTATCAGAACGTGAAGCCCGAGTATGTCAAGGCGTTCTGGAACATCGTAAACTGGGCTGATGTTCAGGCACGCTTCCTCGAGGCTAGCAAGAACACCTCAACTCTTCTGCTACCCTAAAAGCAAGGTATCCCACCCAACGTTGAGTGGTTAGAAGCCAAAACAAACCCTCAAAATGCATCGTTAGCGGTGCCCGAAATAACGGAGTAAAACTATGACCACACGCGTTGGAATCAACGGTTTTGGACGCATTGGAAGAAACTTCCTAAGAGCAGAACTAGCTAAGGGAACTGACCTAGAGATCGTTGCAGTAAACGACCTAAGCGACCCTAAGGGTCTAGCTCATCTTCTTAAGTATGACTCCGTAATGGGTCGCCTAAACATGGATGTAACAGTTGAAGGACAGAACATTCACGTTGGCGGAACAACAATAAAGGTATTGGCTGAGCGTGACCCAGCGAACTTAGGTTGGGGAGACCTGGGTGTTGACATCGTTATCGAGTCCACCGGTCGTTTCACTGATGCTAAGGATGCTGTAAAGCACATTGAAGCAGGAGCGAAGAAAGTAATCATCTCTGCTCCAGCAACAGGTGAAGATGCAACTTTCGTTATTGGTGTGAACGAGCACCTTTACGATCCAGCTAACCATCACATCATCTCTAACGCTTCTTGTACAACCAACTGTCTTGCACCATTGGCAAAGGTTTTCAATGACACTTTCGGAATCGTTAACGGTCTTATGACTACTATTCACGCTTACACAGCAGATCAGAACCTACAGGATGGCCCACACAGCGATCTGCGTCGTGCACGTGCAGCCGGTATCAACATCGTTCCTTCATCCACTGGTGCCGCTAAGGCACTCGGTCTTGTTCTTCCAGAACTAAAGGGCAAGCTAGATGGTTTTGCACTTAGAGTTCCAGTTCCAACTGGATCTATCACTGACCTCACTCTTGTTTCAAAGAAAGAAGTAACCATTGATGAGATCAAGGCTGCATACAAGGCAGCGGCAGCTGGTCCACTGAAGGGAATCCTTATGTACACCGAAGACGAAATCGTTTCTAGCGATATCGTTACAGACCCACACTCATCAATCTTTGATGCTGGTCTAGTACGTGTCATTGGTGGAACAACAGTGAAGCTTTCTTCTTGGTATGACAACGAGTGGGGTTACTCAAACCGTCTAGTTGATCTAACTGAACTTGTTGCAGCAAAGCTCTAATTCAATAGATGCGCACACTAGCTGACCTTCCAGATCTAAAGTCAAAGCGGGTAATTGTCCGCTGCGACCTCAATGTCCCACTAGATGGTTCAAGAATCACGGATGATGGGCGTATCATCGCCTCTCTTCCTACCTTGAACTATCTTCTAGACCTTGGTGCCAAGCTAATCGTTATTAGTCACCTTGGAAGACCTGATGGTTCTCCAGTTAGCAAGTACTCATTAGAGCCTGTTGCAAATCGTTTGGGAGAACTCCTAGAGACTTCCGTTGCCTTTAGTTCAACAACCGTTGGTGAAGAAGCAGCTGAGAAAGTATCAAACCTTGAAGATGGTCAGGTACTAGTTCTTGAAAACCTAAGATTCAATCCAGGAGAGACCGCGAAGGAGGAGACCGAGCGTCTTGTGTTCGCTAAAGAGCTGGCTAGCTTGGGCGATTTCTTTGTAAGTGACGGCTTTGGCGTCGTTCATCGCAAGCAGGCTTCCGTGTATGAACTTGCTGGATTACTACCTAGCTCTGCTGGTTTCCTGATTCAAAAGGAATTAGAAGTTCTTACTAGATTGACTCAAACACCAGAACGTCCTTACGCTGTGGTTCTAGGTGGTTCAAAAGTTTCAGACAAGCTTGGTGTGATTGATCACCTTCTGCCTCACGTCAATCAGTTGCTAATTGGTGGTGGAATGGTGTTTACATTCTTGGCTGCCTTAGGACACAGAGTTGGTTCAAGCCTTCTCGAAGTAGATCAAATTGAGACTGTTCGTGGTTATCTAAAGCGTGCGGAAGAACTCGGTGTTGAAGTCGTATTACCAACAGACATAGTTGTTGGTAGCAAATTTGGCGCAAACGCCGAGGTTCAAATCACCAAAGCATCTGAGATCGAAGAAACTCCATTCGGAAGTTCTGGACTTGGGTTAGACATTGGTCCTGAGAGTGCACTGGCTTTTGCCAAGGTCATTCGTTCAGCAAAAACTGTTTTCTGGAATGGTCCAATGGGTGTTTTTGAGATTGATGCCTTTGCTAACGGAACTAAGCAAGTAGCCCAAGCGCTTAGTGAAGTTGACGGATTATCTGTTGTTGGTGGAGGCGACTCTGCTGCAGCAGTTCGTATTCTAGGGTTCGAGGACTCTGCGTTCTCACACATCTCAACCGGTGGTGGGGCTAGCCTAGAATTCCTAGAGGGTAAAACAATGCCAGGATTAGAGGTTTTGAAGT
>JBIILH010000032.1:0-9987 GCA_044232765.1 Rhodoluna sp.
CAGCATTGAAGTTTAGGTTTACTGCCCATTCGTTGGTGGCAACACCTTGTGCACCAGTAACAGTTCCGGCATCTGCACCTTCAAGGTCAACACCAGTAATTTCTACAGGGCCAAGAATGTACTTCTCAGTCAAACTTCTGTCACAAGTAACAAGAGGCTTCTCAGCGTCATCGATTTGTCCTGGCTCACGGAACTTAGTTGAGCAGTCGAGATTCTCATACTCTTTTTGAAGAGCCGGAGTGATTTGATTCAAATCGCTTGGACTGGTCGGCTTTGCTGTTGAAGTCTTGATTGGCTTTGAACCATCTTTACCGATTTCAGTCTTGCTACCAGCAGATGCTACAAGAACAGGTCGGAACTCTAGCTTTGCTGAGCTCTTGATAAGAGCCAAGGTGTTGCTGTCTGGAATACCGGGGATAGAAACAACAATGTTGTTTCCTGAAGTGTTAATCTGAGCTTCGCTAACACCAGTTGAGTCAACGCGCTGTCTAATGATTGAAACAGCTTGATCTAGTTGCTCAGGAAGAATCTCTTTGCCCTCTTCAACGATTGGAGTAAGGATAACTTGAGTACCACCAGATAGGTCTAGAGCCAGGTTCGGTACGAAGGTAGCCTTCTGTTCACCAGAGACCATTCCAAGCCCGATTACTCCAACAATTCCAACCATCAAGGTCAGAAGCCAAGTAAGTGATCTCAGTGCCGCTCTAGTTGCCGTGCGCTTTTCAGACAAAATCGTGCCTTTTCTCTATTTGTGGAAGCTAATTACTTAGCAGTCTTCTTTGTAGCAGTGGTCTTTGTTGCTGCTGGCTTCTTAGGAGTAGCAGGCTTTGAAGTAGCAGCCTTAGCAGCTGGCTTTGCTTTCGGAGTCGCAACAGCGGGTTTAGCCTCTAGCGAGGCAGGAACCACAGTGCGAACAGCAGCCTTTAGGAACTCAATACGTGTACCAGGAGTTGATTCGACTATTACTGTGTCGTCAAGGATTGAAACAATCTTGCCCTTGATTCCGCCCAACATAATGACTTGAGCCCCAACTGAGACAGAAGCCTCAAGAGCTTTAGCCTGCTTGGATCTTCTGCTGTTGCTGAAGATGATGAATGCCAAGAAAACGGCAAGGATGACTACTAACTCCATGTTGGACCAATCGTTTGTTGAGGGTTTGCTACTAGTCGATTATAAGCGACAGGGCTAGTCGAATAACCCCTGAGAGCCCGCTGGAGGGGTCAAACCTAAGTGCTTATAGCCAGCAGAAGTAGCCTGACGGCCTCTGGTTGTCCTTACTAACAGACCAATTCGCAGAAGGAATGGCTCAACAACGCTCTCAATGGTGTCTGACTCCTCGCCAAGAGCTACGCTTAGGGTGTTCAAACCCACTGGTTTACCTTCGAATTTCACGATTAGGGCTTCCAAGACAGAGCGGTCAAGCCTGTCCAAACCAAGCTCATCTACTTCATAAAGATCTAGTGCTGACGTGACAGAACCGACAGAAACCTGACCTGATGAATGCACAAGTGCAAAATCTCTAACTCTACGAAGCAATCGATTTGCAATCCTAGGAGTTCCCCTTGACCGAGACGCGATAAGAGCGAGTGCTTCATGGCCCACTTCAAGACTCATTAAATTAGCTGCACGTGAGACAACATCCTTCAGTTCTTCATCTGAATAGAAATCAAGGTTGGCGGTGAAGCCGAATCTGTCTCTCAAAGGATTAGGTAGCAAACCGCTTCTAGTGGTTGCTCCTACGAGTGTGAAGGGATCAAGGTCGAGGGAAATGCTTGTAGCACCTGCACCTTTACCAACCATGACATCCACTCGGAAGTCTTCCATCGCAAGATAAAGCATCTCTTCTGCTGAACGAGACATTCTATGTATCTCATCGATGAAGAGCACTTCGCCAGCAGATAAAGAGGAGAGAATTGCTGCCATGTCCCCTGCGTGCTGAATTGCTGGTCCTGAAGTCATTCTCAAAGGTCTTGCAGACTCATGAGCGACAATCATCGCAAGTGTTGTTTTACCTAAGCCTGGAGGGCCTGCGAGCAGAATGTGATCTGGAGTTCTCTGCTGAATTGAGGCTGCATCAATAAGTAATTGAATTTGTCCACGTACTTTGTTCTGCCCAACGAACTCATTCAATGACTGCGGTCTAATCGCAGATTCGAATACTAAATCAGAACTATCTGCCTCAGAACCCATCAACTCATCAGACATGTGAATTACTTCCGACCGCTGGAGAGATTAGACAAGCTAAGTTTCAAAAGCTCTGATTCGCTTGATTGAGGGTTGCTCTTCAGTGCAGATTCAACAGCACTCTTAGCCATCTTCTCTTGGTAACCAAGACCAACTAGAGCTGCAATAACGGAGCTCTCTGAACTTCCTGAACTCTTAGATCCACTATCAAGAGAAACAAGCTTGCCTGTGAGGCTTAGAACAATTAGCTTTGCTGTTTTAGGTCCTATTCCTGTAACAGATTTGAACATTGAATCATCCGCTGTAGCAACTGCTGTTGCTATTCCATCTACACCTAGATGAGTAAGTACTGACATCGCTGATTTAGGACCAACACCAGATACCGAACAAAGAAGGTTGAACCCTTCTAGTTCGTCTTCAGTTTCAAAACCGAACAGAGTCTGTGCATCCTCACGAATGATGTGAGCGATATGTAGTGATAGTTCTTGCTGAGTGAAGCTCAACTGATAAACATCAGGAGTGACATTAACGAGATAGCCAACGCCGCCACAGTCAATAACTACTTGACCAGCCTTACGGCTAAGTACAGAACCTCTTAGATGTGCAATCACAGAACAAGGATAACTGGGCTATTGAGATTTCTTAGATGATGCGATGGCATTGCGCCATTTCTCTTGAGCTTTAGTTTCTGTTGATTGTTGAGGCAAGTTGTTCTTTCCCCCACGCCAAGCCAGCGTGACTGCGATTGCAAGAGCGTCAGCAGCATCGGCAGGCTTAGGGATTTCTTTGAGCTTGAGAATCTGCATCATCATGTTGGTAACTTGAACCTTGTTAGCTCGACCGCTACCAGTAACAGCAGCTTTCACTTCTGTTGGGGTGAAGTAAGTAACTGGAATCTTCCTGAGGTGCGCTAGATATGCAATAACGCCAGAAACCTGAGCCACCCCCATCACACTCTTTAGATTCTGCTGAGCAAAGACTCTTTCGATTGCTATTTGATCGGGCTTAATTCGATCAAGTAACTTGGCAATCTGGTCACCGATAATTGCTATTCGTTCGGTGTCATCGAGACTCTTATCTGATTCAAAGATGCCAACTTCCATGAAGTTTGCTTGTCGAGAAGATGTCTTAGCAACTATGCCGAAACCGCAGCGAGTAAGACCTGGGTCAAACCCTAGAAGAACGCTCTGCGATTTATTCGGCATCTAGTTGAGCCGCTACTTCAGCAGACATATCAAAGTTTGTGTAGACGTTTTGAACTTCATCTGAATCTTCTAAAGCATCAATCAAAGCTATTACCTTACGAGCGGTATCAATGTCGGTTTGAACTGGCATTGAAGAAACAAACTCGACGTCAGCACTCTCATAGTCAATCTCTTTGCTCTGTAGAGCTTCACGAACTTCAACCATCTTTGATGGGTCAGTTGTAATCATCAACTGGTAGCCACGATCTTGAACGTCTTCTACCCCAACTTCAAGAACTGCATCTAGAACAGTGTCTTCAGTTGTGGTTTCGTTCTTCTCTACAAGGATGACGCCCTTGCGGCTGAACTGGTAAGAAACTGAACCAGGGTCAGCCATGGTTCCGCCGTTTCTTGAAACAGCTAGACGAACTTCAGCAGCAGCTCGGTTCTTGTTGTCAGTTAGACATTCAATAAGAAGTGCAACCCCGTTAGGTCCGTAACCTTCATACATAATCGTTTGATACTCAACTCCTGAACCATCTAGTCCAGCTCCACGCTTAACTGCAGATTCAATGTTGTCTTTAGGTAGAGATGACTTACGACCCTTTTGGATTGCGTCATAGAGAGTTGGGTTACCTTCAAGATCAGGACCACCGATTCTTGCCGCTACTTCAATGTTCTTGATTAGCTTTGCGAATAGCTTCGCTCTGCGACCATCAATGATGGCTTTCTTATGCTTGGTGGTTGCCCATTTGGAATGGCCCGACATGATGCTCCTTGAGTATGTATCTAGACAAGTTTAGTTAGCAGAATTGAAATCTGCGGCTTTACACATGTCAGCAAAGTACTTGTGCACAGCAGTTTCGCCTGTTACTTCAGGGTGAAAGCTAATACCTAGTAGGTTCCCTTGACGAACGGCAACAACTCTGCCGTCAGGCAACTGAGCCAGTTTCTGAACACCAGCACCAACTTCTAAAACTATTGGTGCTCTGATGAATGCTGCGTGGATGGGACTACTGATACCTTCAAAGTTCAAATCAGCCTCAAAAGAATCAACTTGTGAACCGAAGGCATTTCTTTGGACTGATACATCTAAGCCACCAAAACTCTCCTGGCCTTCAATTCCATCAACAATTCGATCAGCTAGCAGAATCAGACCAGCACAGGTTCCAAATACTGGCAAACCTTTTTTGATTAGGGCAACGATTGGTTCTCTCAGTTCAAAGATTTGACTCAGCTTGTCGATAACTGTGCTTTCGCCACCAGGAATAACTAGACCGGAAATGCCTTTTAGGTCAGATGGTTTTCTCACACGGACAGTTTCGAACCCGAGCACATCAAAGGTTTGTAGATGCTCACGAAAGTCACCTTGAAGGGATAGAACCCCAATTGGAAGCAAGAATTACCAGCCTCTGTCAGCTAACCGGTGAGGAGCAGGAAGATCAGAAACGTTAATACCAACCATTGCTTCACCTAGTCCGCGGCTAACATTCGCTAGAACATCTGGGTCGTCGTAGCTTGTTGTTGCCTTCACGATTGCAGATGCTCTTGCTGCTGGGTTTCCAGACTTGAAGATTCCTGAACCAACGAAGACACCGTCAGCACCCATTTGCATCATCAGTGCAGCGTCAGCAGGTGTTGCGATACCACCGGCAGTAAATAGAACTACTGGAAGCTTTCCGGTGCGAGCAACTTCTCTAACTAGTTCTAGAGGAGCTTGAAGTTCTTTAGCTGCAACATAAAGTTCATCTTCAGACTTAGCTGACAGAGCGCGAACTTCACCAAGAATGGTTCTGATGTGCTTCATAGCTTCGCTAACATCTCCAGTACCAGCTTCACCCTTTGAGCGAAGCATTGCTGCACCTTCTGTTACACGACGAAGTGCTTCACCTAGGTTTGTTGCTCCACAAACAAAAGGCACATCAAACTTCCACTTATCAATGTGGTGAACGTAATCAGCTGGAGATAGAACTTCTGATTCGTCGATGTAGTCAACCTTTAGAGATTGCAGGATCTGTGCTTCAACAAAGTGACCAATTCTTGCTTTAGCCATGACTGGAATTGAAACGCTTGAAATGATCTGATCGATTAGGTCTGGATCACTCATACGAGCAACTCCACCTTGTGCTCTGATGTCAGCTGGAACACGCTCAAGAGCCATTACTGCAACAGCACCTGCATCTTCAGCAATCTTTGCTTGATCAGCGGTTACCACGTCCATGATTACGCCACCCTTGAGCATTTCTGCCAGGCCACGCTTCACTAATGGGGTCGATTTAGAGTCATTTGCTTTATCAGTCATGCCCCTATTCTAAATGCCTAAATAAGAGGCAAAGGCAAGGTTAAGAATTGTTTAGCCAGGCATTGGCTATTTCAACTCTCACATCACCCAGAAGCTTAGGTAGAGCCTTGGTTTGAGCGATGATTGGGAAGAAATTGGCATCATTTCGCCACCTAGGAACCACATGTTGGTGAAGGTGTGAGGCAATACCTGCTCCAGCTACTTCCCCTTGGTTCATACCGATGTTGAAGCCATGAGCACCACCAACCGCCTTTAGAACCTTCATTGCCTGTTGGGTAAGTTCTCCGTATTCCAAAATCTCTTCGGCATTGGCATCGGTGTAGTTAGGGATGTGACGGTAAGGGACAACCAATAAATGCCCTGAGTTGTATGGGTAGAGATTGAGTAGCACGTAGCAACTCTTGCCTCTATGCACAATGAGTGCTTGTTCGTCAGTCAGAGTAGGAGCTATGCAGAACGGACAATCGTCATCGTGCGGCTGGGTACCGGATTGGATGTAAACAAGACGATGTGGAGTCCATAGTCTTTGGAAAGGATCAGAAACTCCTTGAAGAGTTGCAGCATCCTCTGCCCCAGCCATCTCCTCGTTCACTAAACCTGAACCTTTTCAGCAATTTCTTTCAAGATTCGAGCAATAGCTTCTTCTCTTGGAATTCCATTGATCTGTGACCCATCTCTGAATCTAAATGACACTGCACCTTGTGATTGATCTTCAGCACCAGCAATAAGCATGTATGGAACCTTTGCCAAAGTGTGGTTACGAATCTTCTTCTGCATACGCTCATCGCTGTCATCAATCTGAATGCGAACACCAGCTGCTCTTAGTTCAGAAGCAATGCCATGTAGGTAAGGACTGAACTCATCCGCAACTGGAACACCAACAACTTGAACAGGAGCTAACCATGGCGGGAAGTGTCCTGCGTAGTGCTCGGTTAGAACTCCGAAGAATCTTTCAATAGAACCAAAGAGTGCTCTGTGTATCATCACAGGACGCTTCTTTATTCCATCAGGTGCGGTGTATTCAAGATCAAATCTTTCAGGAAGATTGAAATCTAGTTGGATTGTAGACATCTGCCAGGTGCGGCCAATTGCATCTTTAGCCTGAACAGAGATCTTTGGACCATAGAAAGCTGCTCCACCTGGATCTGGAACCAACTGCAAACCAGAGTTGGTAGCAACTCTTTCAAGAGTTTCAGTAGCTTCAACCCAAATGTCGTTGTCACCAACAAACTTTGGATTACCCTCTTCTTTAGTTGAAAGTTCTAGATAGAAATCAGTAAGACCATAATCACGAAGAAGTTCAAGCACAAAGTTCAGAACATTAGTTAGTTCAACTTCAATGCTTTCTCTGGATACATAAAGATGAGCATCATCTTGTGTAAAGCCACGAGCACGAGTGATTCCATGAAGAACACCAGACTTCTCGTATCTATAGACAGTTCCAAACTCAAACATGCGAAGTGGAAGATCTCTATAAGAACGAGCTTGGGATTTAAAGATCAAGCAGTGGAAAGGACAGTTCATTGGCTTTAGGTAGTAATCCTGCGCCTGACGCTTTACAATTCCTTCATCATCTATTTCTTCATCAAGCTTTAGCGGAGGGAACATTCCCTCTGCGTACCACTCAAGGTGACCTGAAGTTTCAAAAAGATTTGCCTTGGTTACGTGCGGGCTATAAACAAATTCATAACCGCTCTCTTCATGACGCTGACGAGAGTAATCTTCCATCACCTTGCGAATGATTCCACCGCGTGGATGGAACACAGCAAGACCAGAACCAATCTCTTCCGGGAAAGAGAACAAATCAAGTTCTGCACCAAGGCGTCTGTGATCTCTCTTCGCTGCCTCTTCTAGTTGAAGCTGGTGTGCTTTAAGTTCATCTTTGGTAGGCCAAGCAGTTCCATAAATTCTCTGCAATTGCTTGTTTGCTTCATTGCCTCGCCAATAAGCAGCAGCAACTCTAGTTAGAGCAAAACCATTGCCAATCATTCTTGTGTTTGGAAGGTGTGGACCTCTACATAGGTCTTTCCAAACAACAACACCTTCTTTAGCATCGAAGTTGTCATAAATAGTTAGTTCGCCTGAACCAACTTCAACAGACGCATCCCCAACATCAGAGTTACCTGACTTTAAACCAATCAGTTCTAGCTTGTAAGGCTCTTTGCTAAGTTCCTTCTTGGCATCCTCATCGGTAGTCACTCTTCTTACGAATCGCTGACCGGCACGAATGATTCTTTCCATCTCTTTTTCTAAGGCTTTTAGATCCTCAGGAGTGAAAGGGTTCTCAACATCGAAGTCATAGTAGAAGCCATCCTTGATTGGAGGGCCAATGCCTAGCTTTGCTTCAGGATTAATGTTCTGAACAGCCTGAGCTAGAACGTGAGCAGCTGAGTGTCTAAGGACGTTTAGACCATCTTGGCTATCAATAGTGATGGCTTCAACAACATCGCCCTCTTGGACATTGTGGGCAAGATCTCTAGGCTCGCCATTGACCTTCATGGCAACAATGTTCTTCTCGGTGAATAGCGTAAAGCCCGTCGAGGCAGCAGGAACCTGCTGCTTTTGACCATCTAGGACTATTGATACTTCTGTGTTGCTATTCAAAATTGCTCCATAACCTTGTATCTGCCAAGTCTATTCCAGAGAAACTAAGGCATCCCTTACTACTAGAAACACCTTCAATGGTGTTTCCTAGAACTATGACTAAAGCCAATTCCAAAAAGATTGACACCCAGATTGCTCAAGCAGAGTTCCAGCGCCAAAGCATGGCAGCCAAACTCAACTGGCTTAGAGCAGGTGTCTTAGGTGCCAACGATGGAATCATGTCTACCTCAGGTCTAGTCCTAGGTGTTGCTGCTGCCCCAGGAGCAACTGCCTCATCAATTCTTATTGCAGGAACTGCTGCCGTGGTTGCAGGATCTATTTCTATGGCTGGCGGTGAATACACCTCAGTAAGCGCTCAGAAAGACAGCGAGAAGGCAGCTCTTGCAGTTGAAAGACAGGAACTCAAAGATAATCCAGAGCTAGAGCTAAGGGAACTTGCTTGGTTCTATGAGCAAAAAGGTATCTCGCCAGATTTAGCAATCAACATTGCTGAGGAGCTAACAGCAAAAGACGCTCTGAAAGCTCACGCTGAAGCAGAGCTAGGTATTGACTCTGAACAGCACGTAAGCCCTTCCCAAGCAGCCATCTCATCGTTTGTAGCATTTGGTCTTGGTGGTTTACTTCCTCTGATTGCAGTGACAGGACCTTGGACTGAGTACCGAATTCCGGCAACTGTTGTTTCTGTTGCTGTTGCTCTTGTCATAACAGGCTTCGTGGCAGCAAAGATAGGTAAAGCTAAATCCGGTCGAGGAATAATAAGAAACTTGCTAGTCAGTGGAATGACCATGGGAATCACATACGTAATTGGATTACTAGTCGGTACACATCTGGTGTAACAGGCGCAGGCACTCGTCCAATCAATGAAACTTAACTAACTTGTCTTTGGCTTACTTACCCTTAGTGTGTTCCAGATACTCAATACACCTAGCAGTACTGGGATCCCGCCAACCATAAGACCGTTTCCGTTGATTAGAGTAATCGCAAGCCATGAGCCAGTGAGAATTGAAATTGAGCCGAAAATCAATGTCAAAATCCTGCCGATTCGATTCCTAAGCCACGAAAGACCGAAGGCAATCAAACCTGATGAATAGATGACCAAAATAATCAGTGAAGCTAACAGGGCTAAACTTTCCAATTTTCCTCCTTGTTCGAAATTCCAATTACGGAATGCAAATCTAGTTGGAATCGTACAACATGACTTCTATTTGACCTAGAGTTTTTCCGCCCAGGCTTGGAGCGTCAAGCTGGGCTTTGTAACTTAGAAAGCCTTCCGCATCCACTAAAGGGGACTTGCTTGAGTTAGCGACAAATAAACAGAGCATGTATTGGGCATGAAGTTTCTGCCTAAGGCTACTTCGACTGCATTTACTGGGGTGTATTGGTGGACGATACTGGGTTCGAACCAGTGACCCCTTCCATGTCAAGGAAGTGCGCTACCACTGCGCCAATCGTCCGTAGGTAATTCATGGAGGTGGAGACGGGATTTGAACCCGTGGGTTGACAGCTTTGCAGGCTGTTGCTTTGGGCCGCTCAGCCACTCCACCATGTAACAAAGGATCTTGGTTTAGACCTCTTCGAGCGGATGACGAGATTCGAACTCGCGACCCCAACCTTGGCAAGGTTGTGCTCTACCAACTGAGCCACATCCGCATGTCTCTTTCAAGACAACTAAACCCTAACCGATTTAGGCAAATTTAGTCAAAAGTAAACCCC
>JBIILH010000033.1:0-9936 GCA_044232765.1 Rhodoluna sp.
TTAAAGTCATTTAGAGATGACATGGGTATTCCAATCACTGATGCACAGCTTGAAGCTGATCCGTATCAGCCTCCTTACTACCGTCCAGCCCCTGGCACTCCAGAAATTGATTACATGCACGAACGCCGTCGTGCTCTAGGTGGATATCTTCCAGAGCGTCGCAGCAAATATGTTTCCTTCGAATTGCCAGAAGACAAAGCATACGAAGTATCTAAGGGTGGATCAGGTACTCAAGAGATTGCCACAACAATGGCTTTCGTTCGTCTACTAAAAGATCTTCTAAAGACTCCAGAGCTTGGTCCAAGAATTGTTCCAATCATTCCTGATGAAGCAAGAACATTCGGTATGGATGCGTTCTTCCCAACTGCAAAGATTTATAACCCTAAGGGTCAGCATTACATCTCTGTGGACCGTGATCTTCTTTTGTCATACAAGGAAAGCGATGCTGGTCAGATTCTGCACACAGGAATCAACGAAGCTGGTTCTATGGCTGCCTTCACAGCTATTGCTACTTCGTATGCAACTCAGGGTCAGCCGCTAATTCCGTTCTATGTTTTCTATTCCATGTTTGGTTTCCAGAGAACAGCAGACGCAATCTGGGCAGCTACCGACCAGCTATCTAGAGGCTTCATGATTGGTGCTACCGCTGGTAGAACAACTCTTACTGGTGAAGGTCTTCAGCATGCTGATGGTCACTCACCTATCATCGCTGCAACCAACACAGGAGTAATTACTTACGACCCTGCTTATGGTTATGAGATTGGTCACATCATCAAGGCTGGTATTGAGCGTATGTATGGTGGGGTCCACTCAGACCCGAACGTAATCTTCTACATCACCGTCTACAACGAGCCAGTTATTCACCCAGCTGAGCCAGAGAACGTTGACGTCGACGGAATCATCAAGGGTATCCACCGCATCAGTGTTGGATCAGGTGCTGGTAAGAAAGCTCAGATTCTAGCTTCAGGTGTTTCAGTGCCTTGGGCTTATGAGGCTCAGAGATTACTTCAGGATGACTGGAACGTATCGGCAGATATTTGGTCAGTTACTTCATGGAGCGAACTTCGTCGTAATGCACTTGCTTGCGATGAACAGAAGTTCCTTTATCCAAATGAAGTAAGTCCTCTTCCATACATCACCAACAAACTTGCTGGTGCTCCAGGACCATTCATTGGTGTTAGCGACTACATGCACCAGGTTGCAGATCAAGTACGTAAGTGGATTCCAGGTGAGTATGCAACTCTAGGTGCAGATGGCTTCGGATTCTCTGACACTAGAGCAGCAGCAAGAAGAGCATTCAAGATTGATGGTCCTTCAATTGTTGTTCGTGTGCTTGAACAGCTAGCATCCCGTGGCGATGTTGCAGCACACATTCCACAGATGGCAATTGATAAGTATCGTCTTCTAGATGTAACAGCTGGAACATCTGGTAACGCGGGTGGAGACGCATAACAATGCTCGTCATCCTCGCACCTGGTCAAGGCTCGCAAAAGCCTGGCTTTATGTCGAGCTGGTTAGAAATTCCAGCTTTCAGAACAAAGCTAGAAGAATTCTCGGATGCTATTTCTCTCGATTTAATCCAACATGGAACTGTGAGTGATGAAGAAACAATTAGAGACACAGCTATTGCTCAACCTCTAATTGTTGGAGCAAGCATCGCAACCGCTTCTCTTCTAAACACAACAAATGTTTCAGGTGTTGCCGGTCACTCTGTTGGAGAAGTTTCAGCTGCTGCCATTGCAAATGTTCTTACAGATGTTCAAGCAATGCAACTTGTAAACGTAAGAGCAAAAGCAATGGCTCATGCAGCAGCAACTAGCGAAGCAACATCAATGGCTGCAGTTCTTGGCGGGGATCAAGAAACAGTAATTGCTCGACTAACAGAGCTAGGTCTCTCCCCTGCTAACTACAACGGCGCGGGACAGATTGTTGCAGCAGGTTCTAGATCAGGAATTGACAAACTAGTTGCCGAAGGTCCTCAAGGTAGCAAAGTAATTCCACTTAGTGTCGCAGGTGCATTCCACACTTCATACATGCAGCCAGCAGTAAGTGAACTCGAAACATTCACTTCATCAATTGAAATCTCTAATCCCGATATCAAACTTTGGTCTAACCAAAACGGTCAACTAGTTTCTGATGGTTCAGAGTTCATCAACCTCTTGGTGGGACAAGTTGCTAGCTCAGTGCGCTGGGATCTGTGCATGGATGCTATGGTCACAGCGGGAGTCACAGCAGTTATCGAAGTATCTCCTGCTGGAACACTAGCTGGACTTGCTAAGCGAGGAATGCCTGGAGTTGAAATTGTTGCTCTCAAAGAACCAAAAGATTTGGAACTAGCTCAAGATCTAATCAATCGATCAGTAAAGAAGGACTAATGTCTCAGCCAAAACTAAACCAGTATGAAACGACTAAATACAGTCGGATTTATTCTCTTGGTGCAGCTCGTGGTGACCTAGTAGTCACCAATGACGACATCGCAGGTCCTATTGATTCGAGCGACGAATGGATTCGTCAACGCACTGGAATCATCACCAGAAGAAGAGCAGGCAAAGACCAGTCACTCATGGATATGGCCGTAGTTGCTTCCAATGAAGCTATCAAGCGAGCAGGAATTGATCCTCAAGAAATTGGTGCAGTTATCTTCAGCACGATCTCCCACCCTTACCAGACTCCTTCAGCAGCAGCCTTGCTAGCTGACAAGATTGGTGCTAACCCAGCCCCAGCTTTCGACATTTCAGCTGCTTGTGCCGGATACTGCTACGGAATCGCTCAAGCTGATGCACTAGTCCGTTCAGGGGTTGCCAAGTATGTTTTGGTTGTTGGTGGCGAGAAGCTCAGTGACTTCATTGACCCAACCGATCGCTCCATCTCATTCTTATTGGCTGATGGTGCTGGAGCTGCCATTGTTGGTCCCTCTGACACACCTGGCATAGCACCTACAGTTTGGGGCTCTGATGGCTCTCACTGGGATTCAGTAAGCATGACCGCCTCTCTGCTTGATTTCCGTGATGGCGAGGCTACCTGGCCAACCCTTAGACAAGACGGCATGACAGTGTTCAAATGGGCTGTCTGGGAGATGGTCAAAGTTGCCAAGGAAGCTCTAGTAGTTGCAGGAGTAAAGGCTGAGGAACTATCAGCATTGGTTACCCACCAAGCAAATATTCGAATTATTGATGAGTTAGTAAAACAGCTTCAACTGCCTGAGAACGTGGTGGTTGCAAGAGATATCATCAACACCGGAAACACCTCAGCAGCCAGCATTCCGCTGGCTATGGACCAGATTTTGAAGGAGGGTGTCGTCAAACCTGGCGGATTAGCCCTTCAGATTGGCTTCGGAGCAGGGCTTGCCTTCGCGGCTCAAGTCGTGGTTCTGCCCTAAACTTTACCTAGTAAATCAAACAATCAAGGAGTAACACATGGCACTTTCACAGAACGAAGTTCTAGCAGGTCTTGCAGAAATCGTAAACGAAGAGACCGGCATCGACACTGAGTCAGTGAAGATGGAAAAGTCTTTCACCAACGACCTAGACATCGACTCAATCTCAATGATGACTATCGTTGTGAACGCAGAAGAGAAGTTCAGCGTAAAGATCCCAGATGAAGAAGTAAAGAACCTTCTTACTGTTGGTGACGCTGTGAACTTCATCACTTCAGCACAGGGCTAAACAATTTTGAGCAGCAAAATCGTTGTTACCGGGATAGGAGCTACAACTCCTCTCGGTGGCGACGCTCAATCCACTTGGAAAGCATTACTTGCTGGTGAGTCCGGTATAACCACTATGGATCAGGAATGGGTTGCTCGCTATGAGCTTCCGGTCACCTTTGCTGGTCAGGCCAAAGTAAAAGCTTCCGAGATCCTCACTCTCCAAGAAACAAGGAGACTTGATCCATCAAGCCAGTTCGCTCTTATTGCTGCAAGAGAAGCCTGGGCTGATGCAGGAGTCACAGATTTTGACCCAGAGAGACTTTCTGTTGAATTTGCAACAGGTATTGGCGGTGTCTGGACTCTTCTAGATGCCTATGACACTCTCAAAGAAAAGGGACCTAGGCGAGTCCTGCCAATGACTGTTCCAATGCTTATGCCAAATGGACCAGCTGCCGCAATTGGTATGGACATATCAGCTCGAGGCGGAGTTAGAACATCAGTTTCAGCCTGTGCATCAGGAACCGAAGCTATTGCCAACGCCATTACAAGACTTCGTTCAGGCGAGATTGATATCGTTGTTGCAGGTGGATGTGAAGCAGCCATGCATCCACTACCAATTGCTGCTTTCGCATCGATGCATGCCCTTTCAAGGCGTAATGAAGAGCCAGCTAAAGCAAGTCGACCATACGATGTCAACAGAGACGGTTTCGTAATGGGTGAAGGTGCTGGAGCACTGGTTCTAGAGACCGAAGAACACGCTCTGGCTCGTGGAGCAAAGATTTATGCAGAACTAGCTGGTGGCTCTGTAACCAGTGACGCGTATCACATCACTGCTCCAGATCCTGAAGGTGCCGCAGCAGCGAGAGCTGTAATTGGTGCACTAAAGATGGCTAACGCAGAGATCTCTGATGTTAATCACATCAATGCTCACGCAACCAGCACTCCTGTTGGTGACGTAGCTGAATACACAGCCTTGAAGCGAGTATTTGGTGATCACCTAAAGAACATTGCTGTTTCAGCAACAAAGTCTTCTACCGGCCACCTACTAGGTGGTGCAGGTGCTATTGAAGCAATCTTTACAGTGCTTGCAGTTCAGACAAGAACTGCTCCCCCAACTATCAACCTGGATGATCCAGATCCAGCTATTGAACTAGATGTTGTAACTTCCCCTAGAGATTTGGGTGAGAACATTCTTGCGATTTCAAACTCATTTGGTTTTGGTGGACACAACGCTGTTATCGCGTTCCGTTCATACAACAAGTAATTTTTAGAAAGTAAAAAACCTGACCCCAGAAATGTGGTCAGGTTTTTTCTTAAGCTTATTTATTAGTGAGCGTGTTGCCCTCTTGAATGCTCAAACACAAATCCGATTAGACCGATCATTGAGAATGAGAAGCCGATCGCGAATAGCCACCAACCAACAGCAAGTGCTGTGAAGCTAAGAGCTGCTCCTAAACCAAGAACTAGAGGCCACCATGACCATGGGGCGAAGAATCCCATTTCTGCTTCACCATCTTCGATGTTTGCATCTGGGTTATCTTCAGGACCTGTGAAGTTCTTAGCTGACTTTGCTAGGTAGAAAGAGATAAAACCAGTCAAGAAAACAAGCATGAATAGTGCAGCAAAGCCGATTACTTCAATTTGTCCATCGGCTATGTATGTCCAGTATCCATAGATTGCAGCAACTATTAAGTTGAAAACGGTTAAGATGTTCAGCATTGTGACGTTAGTCTTCATGGCTACTTCTTCCCCTTTACAGTCTGAGGTTTAGCATCTGGCGATGCATACTCCGGATGGTTTAGATCAAATGCTGGGGACTCGCTTCTGATTCTTGGAATAGAAGTGAAGTTGTGTCTTGGTAGTGGTGATGCTGTTGCCCACTCAAGTGAACGTCCGTAACCCCATGGGTCATTCATCTCCACTAGCTTGCCCTTGCGGCTGGTGATCCAAACGTTCCATAGGAATGGAAGCATAGATAGACCCAGAAGCAATGAACCTGCTGTTGAAACTTGGTTCATCCAGGTGAAACCGTCGCCCTCAAGGTATGTGTAGTAACGACGAGGCATACCCTTCACACCTAACCAGTGCTGGATTAGGAATGTGATGTGGAAACCGAAGAACAATAGCCAGAAGTGAATCTTTCCAAGTCTTTCGTTCAACATCTTTCCAGTGAACTTTGGCCACCAGAAGTAGAAACCTGCAAACATAGCGAACACAACAGTTCCGAACACTACATAGTGGAAGTGAGCTACAACGAAGTATGAATCGCTAACGTGGAAGTCCAATGCTGGTGAAGCAAGAATTACACCGGTCAAACCACCGAAGATGAATGTGGTTAGGAAGCCAAGGCTCCATAGCATTGGGGTTTCAAATGTGATTGATCCCCGCCACATCGTTCCAATCCAGTTGAATATCTTGACACCCGTGGGAACCGCAATAAGCATCGTCGTGAATGCGAAGAATGGAAGTAGCACTGAACCTGTTACATACATGTGGTGAGCCCACACTGTCATAGACAAGGCAGCGATCGCGATTGTCGCGTAAATCAGAGTCCTATATCCAAAGACAGGCTTTCTGCTGAACACTGGGAAAATCTCGGAAACAATTCCGAAGAATGGCAAGGCAATGATGTAAACCTCTGGGTGTCCAAAGAACCAGAACAAGTGCTGCCAGAGCATGGCTCCACCGTTCTCAGGATCAAAGATATGAGCACCAAATTTTCTATCTGCACCTAGAGCAAACAGAGCTGCAGCTAGAGGTGGGAAAGCCATGATTACAAGAATTGAAGTAACCAGTGCGTTCCACGTAAAGATAGGCATACGGAACATAGTCATACCTGGTGCACGCATGGTGATGATGGTTGTGATGAAGTTCACACCACCAAGGATTGTTCCGAAACCGCTAAGAGCTAGACCAAACACCCATAGATCTCCACCGAGTCCAGGAGAGAATGTCGTATTGGATAGTGGTGCATATGCAAACCAACCAAATGATGCCGCACCTTGAGGAGTAAAGAATCCTGCAACAGCAATGAATGAACCCCAGAAGTAGAACCAATAAGCAATTGCGTTCAGTCTTGGGAAAGCAACATCGGGAGCACCAATCTGCACAGGCATCAAAACGTTTACGAAACCAGCGAACAGCGGAGTTGCAAACATCAAAAGCATGATGGTTCCGTGCATTGTGAAAAGCTGGTTGTACTGTTCTTTAGTTTCAATGATTGTCAAACCTGGCATTGCAAGTTGAGCTCTGATCAATAGAGCCATAACTCCAGCAATCATGAAGTAAACAAATGAAGTACCTAAATATAGGTAACCAATTTTCTTGTGATCAGTTGTGGTCAACCAATCGACGACTATGCGACCTTTGCCTGGTTTTGCTGGCTGTGCCATCTACTAGCCCTCACTCTTTGATTTGTTACCTGGAAGATTCTTGTTTCTGTTGATGTTGTCCGGGTCATTTGGATCGGCGCTCAATTGCCCAACGTTACCCATCTTCGCCAACTCATCCATGCGAGCGTCATAATCCTCTTGAGAAACAACCTTCACGTTGAAAAGCATCATTGAGTGGAACTCACCACAAAGCTCGGCACACTTACCTTTGTAAGTTCCAATAACTTGTGGAGTCAAATACATTTTGTTTACTTTGCCTGGGAATACGTCCTTCTTATAAAGGAAGTCGATTACCCAGAATGAGTGAATAACATCTCTAGAAACTAGATCAAACTGAATTGTCTTGTTGACAGGTAAGTAAAGTGTTGGAAGCTCTTTTTCAGCCTCTTCAGTTACAGCTTGAAGCTGAATTCCTGAGTCATAGACATTGTCATTGGTGTAGTTGAAGTCCCAAGACCACTGCTTTCCAACTACTTCAATTCTGTAATCGCTGGCAACAGGCTTTTCAATTTCAGCTATGTCTCTTGCAGTAAGAGCAAAGAATCCAAGTACCAAAATCAGAGGTACGACTGTGAACAGAGCCTCAATTGGCATGTTGTAACGAAGCTGAGGTGGAAGCTCGGTGTCACCCTTGCGACGGCGATAAACGATAATTGCCCAGAACATCAGGCCCCAAGCGATGAGTCCCACTGCATATAGAACGACCCAAGAGCCTGCCCAAAGGGTAACTATACGTTCGGTGTGGTTGGTTACCCCAGTGACTCCTGGAAGCCAAGCTCTTGAGACTTCGTACGATGTACAGCCTGACAAAGAGGCAATTAGAACAGCAAATAGCGGGATTACAGCCCATCTATTTCTACGTTTTGGAAGCAAAATCGATCCTTCAATATCGTTTCGTTATAAAACAAGTTTATGCGTTAATTGAAGCCACCAACGCCATAACACCCCAAAACTAAAGGGAAAGCATGGCCCTTATGAGATTTAGCTAAAGGAAGATCCACAGGCACAACTGCCCTGGCTGTTTGGATTGTCAATTTCAAAAGCACGCTTCTGAAAAGTGTCGACAAAGTCAAAAGTAGCTCCAGAGATATAAGGAGCTGTCATGCTGTCAACAACAACTTCTACCCCAGCAAAGTCCTTGATTAGGTCATCTTCACGCAATTCAGGGGTCAAAATGAATGGCAGGTACTGGAATCCCGCACAACCACCGACTTTGATCTCAACACGTAGGCGAAGTTTTTCGCCTTCATTTAGATCGCTAACATCAGCTGATTCGATGTGTCTAAGCAGTTCTGCTCTTGCTGCATCAGTGATTTCAAGCCCGTGAGCCATTGTTTCAGTCATTTCACTCTCCTATTAGGTCCTAATTCTAAGCCTTCAAAGGCTTGTTTTGGGCTATTCAGACTGCAAATCATTGCCAAGTAGCAGGAATAGGGCCTCAGCAACCATTGCGTTCTTTAGACCTTCGAGGTGAACCGATTCATTAGGGCTGTGGGCCCTAGAATCCGCATCTTCTACCCCGGTAACGAGGATCTGAGCATTAGGAAAAACCTCGGTCAAATCAGCAATAAAAGGGATAGATCCGCCAATTCCTATCTCTAACATTGGGTTGCCAAAAGCTGCTTCTAGGCTGTTCTTAGCCAATTCTTGGGCCCAGCCAGAGGTATCAGCCATAAATGGCTTGCCTGTTTCGGTCAAACCGAGCTCCAAAACAGCACCAAATGGCACATTCTTCGCAATATGGGCTTGAAGTAGGCCTAAAGCCTCATCTGGATCCTGACCCGGGGCGATTCTCAAGCTGACTTTGGCGGATGCTGTTGGAAGCAAGGTATTTGAAGACATAGCTACCGATGGAACATCAATCCCGATGATGGTAAGAGCTGGCTTACCCCAGATTCGGTCCATAATGCCGCCTTCGCCGATCTGGCTAACTTCAGGCAAAAGGCTGCTATCTGCTCTCAAATTGGCATCTGTGTATGGCAAATCTTCGAATTTGTAGGTCTTGAGTCCCTCAATAGCTACATTTCCCTTGTCATCGTGAAGGGATGCAAGAACTTTGATCATTGGCAGAATGGCATCTGGAATTGCTCCACCAAACATGCCTGAATGCACTGCATGCTCCATGGTCCTGATGGTGAATTCCTGCGAAACCATGCCTCGAAGGCTGACAGTCAAAGCTGGGACCTCTGGAGACCAGTTCATCGAGTCCGCCACGATGATGACATCTGCAGCCAATTTGTCCTTGTTTTCATCAAGGAAAGCCCTAAAGGTTCTAGATCCAGCTTCCTCTTCACCTTCGATGAAGATTGAAATACCTAGGTCAAAATCATCTCCAGCAATGGCTTTTAGTGTCTCAATTGCTGTCAGGTGAGCTACAACTCCAGCTTTATCGTCTGCAGCACCTCTTCCATAGATTCGACCATCTTTAGCAGTTGGCTCAAATGCTGGAGTCTGCCACTGTGAGGCATCGCCTGGAGGCTGAACATCGTGGTGCGCATATAGAAGAACGTGAGGTCGACCATTCTTGGCTGGTCTTGAGGCTAGAACAGCTGGAGCACCTGCCTTGCCATCAACTACTGAGTGTTTAATCTCAACTGTTTCGAATACACCTGAGTTTCTAAATAGTTCTGCTACAGCCTCAGCGCTTCTAGTCAGATCAGCTTCATCAAAAGCTTCCCAAGCAATACCTGGAATACGGACCAATTTGCCAAGAGTAGCAACACGTTGAGAGAAATCTAAGTCAACTTGCTCTCGAACCTTGTTAGCAAGGCTGGCATCGGGTGTCATGGATTGAGAACTAGTCTTAGTAATAGAGAATGTCATGTGAGTAATCTAAATCACACGAGCCCCAAAACGAAGGACATAAATGAGCGACCAGAAAAAAGATCTTGGATCAAA
>JBIILH010000002.1:0-31162 GCA_044232765.1 Rhodoluna sp.
AAGACCGGTGCAGGACTTCTTCTAGGTCAAGCAGTTGATGAGACTGGCAAGCTTCGCAAGGCTTACCCTTCTAAAGTTCAAAGATTGAATAAGTTCAATAGTGCTAAGGCAGCTACCTACGAGATGATCGTGAACCTGGAGCAGGTAAGAGCTGCTGGGGTTCTATTCGATGAGAACTTTGGAGCAGGTGCTGAGGTCACCTACCTAGGGGATGAGTACATCTTTATCTGTGATCTAATCTCAGCCGGTGTTCGCTGTGACTTTGTTCCTGTAGTGCTAGCCACCCATCCAACCGATAGCTCGGGTAGTGGCTGGGGAACAGATAGAGATCGAATTGCGAGAGCACGTATCTTTGACAGAGCCTTTAAGGGCAACAGAACCCTGCCTTATATGGCTAGGGCAGCTTTTGGCTTGAAGAAACTAGGCAAAAGCCTAGCCTTTGGCAACTTCATGCGCTTCATATTCAAGCGCTAGAAACCCTGAAAACTTCCTGAATGGCTGTCATGAGGAAGCCTTCTACCCATCTCTTATTCCTAGTTCTTAGGGTTAGACTTCTATAAACCTTGCGTTTTGTGCGAAACGCTTAGCTCCAAAGGGCACCATGTTTCGCACCGTTACCTTTAGTCACTTGCGAAGCAAAATGTCTTACAAACCAAGTGGTCACTAGTTAGGTAAAGAAATTGAAATCGAATAAAAAAGCATCTGCTTCCGTTTTACTTGCTTCGCTTATCATCGGGATTTTTGGCATAGATGCCAGTGCCCTAACTCCTGTTGCCAAACCAACCAAGGTAGCTGTTGTGACCACACCTACTACTGCGACCATCACTTGGACACCTTTTGCTAAAGGTAAAGTCACTTCAATAAAGATTGTTGCCTCAACAGGATCTAAGAAGATAACAAAGACTACTTCAGCAACTGCAAAGTCTTTTAAGTTCACTGGTTTGTATGCCAATGCATCTTACGCATTTAGCGTTTATGGCGTTAAGGGAAAAGCTACCTCCACTGCTGTGGTGGTTAGAGCTAGAACCAAAATCTTCATGTATGAAAATACAACATTCTTCGGTCAGCCAGATGACATGATGATCGGTGCAGCAGACCAAAGACTTTTCGCACTTCCTACTGGCGGTGAAACCACATTCCTTACAACTACACCAACTGTTTGTGAAATTGTGAAGGTAAATACAGATAGTTTCCTAAGAGCTGTCGCTGAAGGTGACTGCACGGTTATTGCTCGCAGTCTTGGTAACAGCCAATACAAAAAAGCCCCAGATGTAGCTAGAAACCTTTCAGTTTCAGTTCCTATGGGATCACTTGAAAAGACATTGCTATGGTCTGAAGAGTTTGATGGAGCTGAAGGCGCTGGCCCATCAACCGATAACTGGGTAATTGAAACAGGAGATGGTTGTAATGCAGCTCCTGGTTGTGGATGGGGTAACCAAGAATCTCAGGCTTACGCAGCTTGTGCTATCAAGCAAAACGGTAGTGGCATTATGAGCATCACTGCGTCAACTGCTGCCGCTGATCCAAGTTGCCTATCAAGCAGAAACTGGACAAGTGGTAAGTTCACAACTCAAGGCAAGCAGCACTTCACTTATGGCTACTTCGAAGCACGCATGAAGATGCCTTCTGGTGGTGGAACCTGGCCTGCATTCTGGACTCTGGCTAGCAACATTGGAACTGTCCCATGGCCTAGATCCGGTGAGCTAGACATTATGGAATACGCAGGTAACGTTCCAACACGTTCAACATCTGCTGGACACTATGCAAACTCATCAGGTTTCCATGAATACAAGAGTGGCTCACAAACCCACACCTCAGTTCTATCAAGTGAATTCCACACATACGGAATGCTATGGACTCCTAATCAAGTGACCTTCACATTCAATGGTGAGACACACTTTGTTTTGAAGAAGTCTCAGACTGGTCTAACTAACTGGCCATTCGGACCAACAGCAGCTGGTGTTCACCCGAAGATGTACTTGATCTTGAACCTTGCCATGGGTGGAACATACGGTGGTCGAATTGCCGGTGGTTACACCAAGGCAAACTTCGATATTGATTACGTTCGCTATTACAGCATGAATGGATATGGCACTGCTCCAACGAACAACTAGTTAAAGAATTAGTTTTGAGGGAAGCCTAGGTTAATTCCGCCGTGGCTTGGATCAAGCCATCTGCTGGTAACTGTCTTTTCTCTGGTGTAGAAGTGGAAGCCTTGAACACCATGAGCTTTAGTATCTCCAAAGAGCGAGCTCTTGAATCCGCCGAATGAGTAGTAAGAAACCGGTACTGGAATAGGCACGTTGATACCAATCATTCCAACCTCAACTTCATTCTGGAATTTCCTCGCAGCTCCACCATCATTAGTGAAGATTGCAGTTCCATTTCCGTATGCACCATTGTTGATTAGCTCTAGACCTTCTTCATAGCTAGCAACTCTTACAACGGATAACACAGGACCAAAGATTTCATCTTTATAAACTCTTGAAGATGTTGGCACGTTATCGATAAGAGTTGGCCCAAGCCAGAAGCCATTTGGCTCACCATCTACTTCAATACCTCGACCATCAACAACAACGGTTGCTTTATCTTCAATAGCGATATCGATGTATGAAGCAACCTTGTCTCTGTGCTCTTTAGTTACTAGTGGACCCATGTCACAGTTACGAGTTCCATCGCCAACTGTAAGGGTTGCCATTCTTGATTTGATTTTCTCAATCAGTGAATCAGCAACTGGTTCAACAGCAACAACAACTGAGATAGCCATGCAACGCTCACCTGCGGAACCGAAGCCTGCGTTAATAGCAGAGTCAGCAACTAGATCAAGATCAGCATCAGGTAGAACAAGCATGTGGTTCTTAGCTCCACCAAGAGACTGAACTCTCTTGCCATGCGCAGTGCCTGTCTCATAGACATACTTGGCAATAGGTGTTGAACCAACAAAGCTGATTGCTTGGACTTCGCTGTTAGTTAGTAGTTCATCAACTGCAACCTTGTCACCCTGGAGAACATTGAAGACTCCATCAGGTAAACCAGCTTCTTTCAGTTTCTCTGCCATCCAGATGGCAGCCGAAGGATTCTTCTCTGAAGGCTTTAGGACAACTGTGTTTCCTGCTGCAATAGCTATCGGGAAGAACCACATTGGAACCATCGCTGGGAAGTTGAATGGGCTAATGATTCCAACAACACCCAAAGACTGCTTAATTGAGTAAACATCAATTGATGTTGAAACAGATTCGCTATAGGAACCCTTTAGATGACTAGCCAGAGATGTTGCATACTCAACAACTTCTAGGCCTCTAGTTACTTCTCCTAGAGCATCTGGCAAAGTCTTGCCGTGCTCTTCGGTAACAATTGCCGCTAGTTCTTGCTTAGTAGCGTTCAGGATTTCTCTGAAGTTGAACATGATCTGCTGACGCTTAGTAAGTGATGTGTCCCTCCATGAAGGGTAAGCATCGCTTGCTGCCTGGATAGCTGCCTTAGCGTCTTTGGTTTCTGCCAGAGATACCTGTCTTACTACCTCACCTAGTGCTGGGTTGAATACATTTCCAGTTCTGGAAGATGAGTTAGCTACTTGACTGCCGTTTATGAAGTGCATGACTGTGTTCATTATTTAGTCCTCAGTTTGTAATGGTTTTACCTAGAGCGAGTACTTTGAATCCTGCTTTTTGCCATTTCTTGTAATCTAAAACGTTCCTGCCATCAATAATTAACTTGTTTTTAATTCCTTCGATTGTTGCTGGATCTAACTGGCGATACTCTTGCCATTCCGTTGCTAGCACGACTGCATCAACTCCACTAAAAGCTTTGAGTAGATCTTGTTCTGTAGCTAGCTCAGGGTGTTTCTTATTTACTCCATGCAGAGCAATAGGGTCATGAACGATAACAATCGCTCCTGCTTTTTTCAGTAGCAGTGAAATCTCAAGAGCTGGAGAGTCTCTAACATCATCGCTGTCAGGTTTGAAAGCTGCTCCAAGGACTAGAACAGCCTTCCCCTGTAGGTCTCCTAATTCCTGTGTCAACATCGCAATTACGCGGTCTCTTCTTCGAATGTTGATCTTGTCAATTTCTTTTAGGTAAGCAACTGATTGCCCAACACCTAGTTCTTCTGCTCTAGCAATCAATGCACGGATATCTTTAGGAAGACATCCCCCACCGAAGCCAACACCGTTTCGAAGGAACTTGTTACCTATGCGTTCGTCATATCCGATTGCAGTTGCTAATTGAGTTGCATCTGCTCCAGACACTTCAGCAATCTCAGCCATCGCGTTAATAAATGAAATCTTGGTAGCTAGAAATGCGTTAGCTGCTGACTTTACTAATTCAGCAGTTGCTAAATCAGTAACAATAAATGGAACGCCAGCTGAAATCATTGGTGCGAATACTTCACGAAGTTTAGTTTCAGAGTGTTCATTAGTAACACCAACAACAAGACGATCAGGTCTAAGTGAATCCTCTAGTGCTGCTCCTTCTTTAAGGAACTCTGGATTCCAAGCTAGATTCGGGTCAAAGCCTGTTAGTGATGCCAGTTCTTCGGTCAAGATTGCAGCTGTTCCAACTGGAACTGTTGACTTACCGA
Source organism: Rhodoluna sp. (assembly GCA_044232765.1). GTDB lineage: Bacteria > Actinomycetota > Actinomycetes > Actinomycetales > Microbacteriaceae > Rhodoluna. The sequence goes on from JBIILH010000002.1 coordinate 4,580, forward strand.
CCACTACTGCATCAGACGCTAGGTATGGGGCCAGGTCTTTGATTGCGGAGTGTAGATAAGAGGTATCTGCAGCTAGGGAACCTTCTAGCTGAGGGGTTCCCACGCAAATGAAATGAACATCCACATCTTTAGATGATTCATCGTGAGCAGTTCTGAAGGAGAGTCTGCCTGAAGCCAGCTGGATGGCTAGTTCTTCATCAAGTCCTGGTTCAAAAAAGCCAGCGTGACCTGAGTTGAGATTGTCTACTTTGGCCTGGTTTGGCTCGATACCCATTACGGTGTGACCTAGCTTGGACATAGCAACGGAATGTGTTGCTCCTAGGTAGCCAAGCCCGATAACAGATACTTTCATTGCCATTGGACAAGTCTAACCTTGAGAGTAAATCTAGGTCTAAGGCCTTGTGCCTTAGCTGTTCTCCACTCTAAAGACAGCAACTATGGCATTAGCGTGGCCATGACCCATTCCATGAGTCTCTTTGAGGAAATTCACCTGCTCTAGGTGCTTTAGATCTTTGACCTTCTTGAGTTCTTTCATCCAAAAGGCAATTGGTTGGCCATATTTGGCCTCGATTGAAGGGAAGTAACTCTTAGGTCCTTTTACTTGTTCAGCCATTCCTAGATTTTAGTAAAGCATCTGCCATTATGAAAGACATGGACAACATCAAATACCTGCGCAGAGTTCTTCTAACAGGATCAACAATCTTTGGATTGAGCGCACTGCTTCTAATAATTAGCCCGTCTCTGTTCAATGAACTACTCGGTATTAGCTCAACACCAGAACTTGATTGGGCTATGAGAATGATTGGGCTTACATTAGTAGCCCTTGCAGGAAATATGATGAGTGTTTCTCTTAAAGGAAAAGACTCGGCAGTGATCTTCTCAGCAAGAGTTATGGCAGTTTCTGCAGCGGGATTAGGTGTTCTGACTTTGCTAATCCCGGTTGAGACTCTTACCTGGTTTGACTATGCCTACGCTGCAGTTGGTTTTGGTTTTAGCCTTGCTTATCTTGTTGGACTAGTTAGAGCAAGAGTTTCTAAATAACTTTAGAGATCTACCTGTTCGCCGTCCTTAGGTGCTTTAGATTTCCAACCAAGCTTTGCAACAATCGAATCACTAAATGATTCAGCTGCACCTGCTTCACCGTGAACGACAAACACTTGACCAGGTGCCTCTGATGTTGATCGAAGCCATTCAATAAGTTCATTAGCATCAGCATGAACAGAGAACTCTGCAATCTGTTCGACCCTTGCTCTAACTGGAACTAGTTCACCGTGCATCTTTACCTGCTCAGCACCATCAACAAGTGAACGTCCTCTAGTGCCAATTGCTTGATAACCAACAAATAGAACTGTGTGCTTAGCGTTGGGCAGCATTTGTCTCAGGTGATGTACGACTCTTCCACCAGTTCCCATTCCAGAGGCAGAAATAATGATGCAAGGTTCATTAGGGTCATTCACAGTCTTGGACTGTTCAACTGTTTCTAGTTCAACTAGAGAGCCTGGATCGAAAGGATCGCGACCAACCCACTCTTTGCGAATGTCTTCACGTATTTCATCAGAACCTTCATTGATTGCTTGGCGATAGTAGTTCAATGCCTTCAATGCCATAGGGGAATCAGCAAAAACAGGAACCCGTCTGATAGTGCCAGCTTCCATAAGTTCACGAATTCTTACCAAGATGATTTCTGTTCTATCAACTGCAAAGGCAGGAATCAGAACAGAACCTCCGCCATCAATAGTTTCGTTGATAGCATCTTCGAACTCAGTTGAAGAGGTGACGTGTTCACGGTCACCATAAGTTGACTCTGTGATTAGAGCATCAAATCTGCCAGGCAGGATCTTTTCTGGACTCACAAGAAGTGGGTGCTCTTCTCTTCCTAGATCCCCTGAAAACATCAGTCTCTTCCCAAAGAACTCAACTTCAAGAGTCGCTGCTCCAAGGATGTGCCCTGACGGATGGAAGGTCACATAAGTCTGCTCAGCAACCTGAATCCTCTGGTTGAACTCTTCTTCCTGAAAGTGCTGAATAGCCTTCTCGGCATCAGCTTCGTCATATAGAGGCTTAGGCGGGTTGTGCTTGCTGTAGCCCTTCTTGGCTGCATATTTAGCGTCTTCAGTTTGAATTCGAGCTGAGTCTCTAAGGATTACAGCAGCAAGTTTTGCTGTGAACTTAGTTGAGTGAATCTTGCCCCTATAGCCCTGCTCGATGAGCTTAGGGATATATCCACAGTGATCCAGGTGAGCATGTGTAAGAAGTACGGCATCTATGGTTGCTGCATCAATAGCTAGTGGTGCCCAGTTCCTGAGCCTAAGTTCCTTGAGGCCCTGAAAGAGTCCACAGTCAACCATTACATTGGTTTCCCCGCAACTTAGTAAGAATCTTGAGCCCGTTACAGTTCCTGCTGCTCCGAGAAATGTGATGGTTGGATGTTCCCCAATAGTTGTCATGGCTCAAGTCTAAGCCAAGGAAAGTGGGACAATCTAAACATGGCTAATCTGCTCAAGCGATACTCATTTTTGATTATTGCTCTGATGAGTTCAGTAAGCGGATTTGTTTTGAACTTTAGTTCAGTTGAAGCCGCAAACATTGCTTGGTCTGTCGGAGCGGCCCTAGGTTTAGCACTTAGTGTTCGCTGGCTCATTCAAGCAATTAGAGAAAAGATTCTTGGTAGCGATGTGCTTGCCGTAATAGCAATCATTGCAACTGCGCTTACCAATGAATGGTTTGCAGCGAGTTTGATCTCTTTAATGCTTGCAAGTGGTAGGGCTTTAGAGTTATGGGCTCAAGGTAAAGCAAGCAAGCATCTTGATGAACTAATGAAACGTGCTCCAACTTTTGCTCACACAATATCTAATTCAGGTGAAGTATTCGATATTCCAATCAATGATGTTCAGATTCAAACAAGAGTTCTAGTTCGCTCAGGTGAAATAGTACCAATCGATGGAACTCTCGAAGAAGCTGCTCTCTTTGATGAATCAGCTCTCACAGGCGAATCACTACCGGTATGGCGAGAAGCAAACACAACAGTTAATTCTGGAGTAATCAATAGCGGAAGTGCTGTTGTGATTATTGCAACTTCAACAGCCCAAACCAGCACCTATGCAAATCTGATTCGACTAGTTGCTAGCGCTAAGGATCAAGCATCCAAAGGTGTGCGACTTGCAAACGTTTGGGCAGCTAGGTTTGTGCCGCTGGCTTTACTAATTGCTCTTGCTACATTTCTTTTCACTCAAGACATTAAGCAAGCAGTAGCTGTGATTGTTGCAGCAACACCTTGCCCCCTAATCCTTGCTGTTCCAGTAGCTCTTGTTGCTGGAATCTCTAGAGCTGCTCAAGTTGGTGTAATCATCAAAGAGGGATCCGCTATTGAGCAGCTTGCTCAAGTGGAAGTTGTTCTTCTAGATAAAACAGGAACTCTTACTGAAGGTGGCCCTCGCATTACAGCGATGATTTTTGCGGAGGGCAGTGATCCTGACGAAGTTCTTTCACTAGCAGCTTCTTTGGAACAAACAAGTGCAAACATTGTGGCCCGAGCAACTGTGGCTGAAGCAAAGTTACGAAACCTAAACCTTTCTATGGCCAGTGAAGTTGAAGAGATTCACGGTCATGGGCTCTCCGGTTTGGTTTCAGGGCACATAGTCAAAGTTGGTCAACCTAATCTCCCTCTTGAACCTTGGGCCAACCTAACCAATGCTCTCTTGATGGAGATTTCTATTGATGGCAAAGTGCAGGGATATCTAGGGCTCGATGACCCACTGAGACACGATGCCCAAGAGACAGTTGCTCATCTAAAGGCGCTTGGAGTCAAGCGTGTGCTCATGGTCTCTGGAGATAGAAAAGCCACAGTAGAGAAAACTGCTAGCGAACTTGGAGTCACTGAATTCTTCGCTGAGTGCACACCAACCCACAAACTAGAGATACTCCAGTCGGCTAAGAATTCAACTAAAGGATCTGTCCTGGTTGTTGGCGATGGCATTAATGACGCTCCTGCTTTGGCGGCAGCCGATGTTGGGGTGGCCATGGGAGCTAAGGGCACCACTGCAGCTAGCCAAGCAGCTTCGGTAGTGATTGTTGAAGACTCCATCAGACGTTTAGCCAATGCCATAGACATCTCTCAATTAGCCAGGACTAGAGCCTTGCAGGCAAGCACAATTGGAATGTCTCTAGCCATAGTTGCCATGCTGGCAGCAGCATTTGGTTATCTAAGTCCCAGCCAGGCTGCTTTAGTTCAAGAACTTATTGATGCGGCTTCTATCACATGGGCTCTAGTTGGAAGACGGCCGAAGGTTTAGCTAAAGAGTCACGTAAGCCAATCCAGCAACTCGACTGCGTACCTTTACTGTTGCTGAATCACCTCTTCTCATCCATTCATTTGGCTTACCAGTAATAGCGCTAACTCGAACGAAGTATGCCGCGTACGAAAAGTTAGTGGTCAGCTTATCTAACTGCTGATTAGTTTCAGTAACGTTTTTCAGCCTGGTTGAGGAAAGAACATCTCCATTGAAATCTAGAAACTCAATGAGAGTGGAATCTACGGCGTGGTTTGGAGAGATTAGGCACTCAGTTTTCCCTTGGCTGCTTAGAATTTTGCACCTGCTATCTTTAGGGGCTTCCAGTGCTTTGATGGTCACCGTAATCGGATCACTTGGTTCACTCCAGACTTCCCCCCACGTGCCATTAACGACCTGCATGATGCGATAGCTAAAAGTTTTGCCATTGACATTTTCATTTGGCTGCATACCCATAACTATCATCTGGCCCGCCGAGATGCGGACTACCGCTCCATCTGATCTATAGATACGCCATTGATCTGTTGGTTCTGCATCTGGAACATCAAATTCAACGAACGTTATTTCGTTTTTCTTTACAGTTATGCCAGAAGGCTTGTCTGGTTTTGGAGATAGCAGTCGATAAGAAAGTGTGTCACTTTGAATTATTGAGTTACCGCTGCAGTCTTCCCCCTCTTTGGCATCAACCGAAAATACGGAGGGTTGCGATGGATTGCCCTTGATGCTGAGGAAAGAGTTTGTTGTGCAGAAATAGTCAGCTGTAGGTAGATACCTATAGGAGTAACTCTTTGCCGCTGGCACATCTTCCCAATCAAAAAGAATTTCGTCAGAAGAAATGTATGTGGTTACAACATCCAAATATGTTTCCATGGCATACACATTTGCAATAAAGACATCGGTACCCGGGCCTACTTGAGAGTATTTGTTCATGAGGTGAAATGCTCCTTGTATTGGCGCAATTTCATTATTAAGTGGGCACTTAAAGGAATAAACCTTCTCAGTATCAGGCGGAGATGGAGAGTACCCAGAGCAAGGTATTTGATCTCCGTTATCGTATTCAAAGATTCCAGAGACTTGACTGAACACTGTGTGGAGTTGATCGAGTTCAGGTGATAGGTCTGTGGTGGTCAACCAAAGTTCACCATATCTTGCCGAAGATTCAGTAACAACAGGGGCTGATGGCTTAGCTGGGTTTTGCATCACAAGAAGATTTGGTTCCGAAGAAACGCCCGATCTCTTTATTTGAAAAGAGTAGCTCTGGGATTGCCCGCCAGTCATTGTGTAGCCTGTAGTTGCATTTGCTCTAACTAGTTTGTTGTTTACATACAGATCTGCTGGACCGCCTGTCCAACTGGCTGTTATCTCATTTCCTAACCGAGCAAGATCAGGCTTAACTAAGACATTCCCTTGAGTCATTTGCTGAGTAAGTTTCACAGCCTCCAGAGCATTTACGATTCCAGCTCCTGTGAAATACTCTTGTGGAAAATCATTATCAACTTGGTTGTTACAAGACCATGTATTTGTTACTTCTGACTTTTCACAGGAATCCCAGACTTTAGGTTTCTTGGCGAGTGCAGGGGAAGTCGTACTTTGCAGTATTGCCTGCACTTGTTGCGGGGTGAGTTCAGGATTGATGCTTAGAACCAAAGCCGCTACTCCAGCAATAAGAGGTGTTGAAGCAGAAGTTCCTCCAAAACCATTTGTTACACCAACTGGATCGTAAGTTACGGTGTTTACGCCAGGTGCCATTAGATCAAGGTTTGGGCCCCAACTTGAAAATGATGCACGACCTTTAGTTTGATCGATAGCTCCCGCTGAAATCAGTCCTGGAATTGTGTAGGAGCCAGAATACTGCTCAGAGATAACTCCCTGTCTACAGAATCTATTCATTCCCCAAGGTGCAATTGTTTGACAGCCATTGTTACCTGCTGCCGAAACAATGACGACTCCTTTTTTAATTGCGATGGAGATAGCCGCATTCATCATTGAATCAGCCGGTCCACCGAAGCTCATGCTTATTACTTGAGCTCCTTCTTCAATTGCCCAAACCAGAGCTTTGCGAGCAGCCACTGAATCGCATGAGCTCAAGTAGCAAACGCGACCAACAATTAGTTGAGCATCAGGAGCAACTCCTCTTAACCCAGTTGCCATATCGTATTCACTTGATATCACACTGGCAGTCTGAGTGCCATGATCAGGTAGTGGTGGTTGCGATGGCAAGAAGTCTTTGTAGGCAACCAACTTAGTGTTGATGCCTGGAGTATTTAGGGCTATGCCTGAATCCAAGACAGCAACCTTGACGCCAGCACCTCTAATGCCAAGCTCTGCAACTTTATCTACTGTTATTGCTTTAGTTGTCCACTCATTATGTTCAGCTAGCGTTCCATACTCAGGCAGATAGAAACTATCTTCTGCTGAAGCAGCCGTTGCGATAGAGCTGCCAATAGATCCTGTGACAAGCAGAGCAACTAACAGGAATTGCTTTTTCATGAGAGATTTCTAGTGACTAAAGTTTCCACCATGGTCTCGGCAGCTGAAATCATCACCTCAAGATCCATGGTGAATAGTCCTGGGAAATCTTCCTCTTGCCCGTTCATAAGAGGAACATGGACGAAACCAGATACCTTACCTTTACCTTCCAGCGCTCTTTGCATCTCATAAAAGATGTGATTACAGACAAAAGCACCAGCAGTAAGAGACGCTACTGCTGGAATACCTTTTTCCTTAAGAGCCGAGACAAGTTCCGTTACTGGCAAAGTGCTATCGAAAGCAGTAGGAGCATCTTGGCTGATTCTTTGGTTGACTCTTTTTTCGCCACCATTGTCCGCAATTGCAGCATCATTCAGATTCACGGCGAAACGTTCAGGGGTAATGCTGATTCGGCCCTCAGCTTGTCCGAAGCAGATAACTACATCCGGATCTTGCTCCTGAATTAGGGAAAGTAGCGTCAAAGCAGACTCTTTGTAGGTAACTGGAAGGACTGCGGTTGTTATTAGAGCACCTTCGACAGCATTGGGCTCAACTCGCTTTACGAGCTCCCCGCTTGGATTTAGCCGAGCGTTATTAAAGGGCTCGAATCCTGTTAGTAAAACCTTGAGCATGCCCCTAAGTCTAACTATCTATAACACTTTCGCATCAGGTGCATTTTGCAGGGTAGTTCAATTGCCTAGCCTCACTAGGCTTTTGGAATGCTAAAAACATCTATGCCCCTTGGCTTTGTCCGCATCCTCATGGCGCTAGCCCTATTCGGAAGCGTTTACTGGCAAATTAGCGACCGCGTTGCTCATAACCTATTCCGTCCGACCGAATACTTTACTTTCTTCACTATTACCTCTAGCTTGCTAGCTGGTGTTGCCCTAACCGTTGCAGGCCTCAGAGCTTTACGTAGCCAGCCAGAGACCAAGTTCTTAACCCTTTTCCGCCTGACCATGGCGGCTTCTATGGTTATCGTTGGCGTTATCTATAACGCGTTGCTCGCTGACGCTCCATTAGACGAAAGAGACCTTGGCTACGAATGGCCGGAACTGCCAAATCAAATTCTTCACACCTGGATGCCAATCTTTATCTTCTTGGAGTGGCTGATTGTTCGAACAGCTGTGCCGCTAAAACTGAAATCCGTTTTTTGGGTTCTTGTCTATCCGTTCAGCTGGTTGGCTTTCGCAATCGTAAGAGGATTAGTCACTAATTGGTACCCGTACTGGTTCCTAAACCCTAACGACGAGGGCGGCATACCTCAGATGATTCAATGGATCCTGACAATTGCTGTTTTCTTCGTGGTGCTGGCCGTCGTGCTAATGCCTGCCCAGAAGGCTCTTGCCAAAATCGGTAAATAAGACTTTTCTTCTGGCTTAGCCTTGTTACATGATCAACTTTTCAGATCCAGCTTTTGTTGAAAACCCATACCCGGCTCTAAAAGAACTAAGGCAAGCGGGCAAACCTGTCTGGCATGAACAGACCGGAATGTTCTTGGCTGCGAGATACAACGATGCAAACGCTGTTCTTAGAACCAAGACTCTTGGTCGTATCTTCACTCCTAAAGAGCCAGAGAGCCAGTGGAATGAATTCAACTGGCTGCACTCAGACAGCCTTCTAGATTCTGAACCACCTAAGCACACCCGCCTGCGTTCTCTAGTGGGAAAGGCCTTTTCCAGATCAAGAATCGAAGGCCTAAGACCTGAGGTTGAACGAATTGCCAACCTCCTTCTAGATGAAGCTGAAAACAAGTTGGCAAAATCAGGAAAGTTTGACCTTATTGCTGATTATGCGGAACCTCTTCCAGTGAAGGTTATTGCTGCTCTCCTAGGGTTCCCAGACGAGGATGAGCATTTACTTAGGCCTTGGTCTCAGTCGATAGTAAAGATGTATGAGGTTAACCCATCTCTTGAGGCTCAGGCAGAAGCTCAACAAGCAGCTCATGAGTTTGCTGAATATGTCAGAGATCTGATGAACAAACGTAAGGCTCAGCCAGGCGAAGACTTGATTAGCGAACTAGCAACAGTCGAGGAAGCCGGCGAGAAGTTAAACGCCCAAGAACTAATCGCAACCTGCGTGCTTCTTCTTAATGCCGGACATGAGGCAAGCGTTAATGGCTTTGGTAATGGCATGGTTGCCACCTTCGAAAGACCAGAGCAGCTTGACCTGCTCCGCAAGAATCCAAGAGGTGTTGCTGACTCAGCAATTGAAGAGTTCCTAAGGTTCGATGCTCCTCTTCACCTCTTTGAGAGAACCGCTACCGCTGACACCGAGATTGGTGGAGTTATGGTCAAGACAGGTCAGAAGATTGCCTCGCTCTTAGGCTCAGCCAATAGAGATGAAACAGTATTTGACCGAGCAGATGAGCTTGACCTCACTAGGGAACAGAACCCTCACATAGGTTTTGGGGCTGGTATTCACTTCTGTTTAGGAGCTCCCCTTTCCCGAATTGAGATGAGTGCCTCACTACCTCTGCTATTTGAGCGTTTTCCTGATCTTTCACTCGCCGAAGAGCCAAAAAGACGCCCTACTTTCGTGCTCAGAGGGTACGAAAGCGTCTTTGTAGCCTAGAAACTAGCGGTTTTTAGGGGGTTTTAGTCTGTGTTTTACCTGTATAACAAATACATAAACACGACTCTCAACGCGTATTTCTTCTTTATTTCCGCAGGTAGCCTTGTAAAAGCACCAACGTCGGGCTAAACCTTTTTGCTCGATTAACTTATCGAAAGGTAACTACAGAAATGGATAATCTCCTATCTGACGTACTGAACAATGTACAGTTCAGTGCCGTTTACAACATGTTGTCACTTGGTATCGCCAGCATGCTATTCACCTCGATCTTCCTATGGGTAGCTCGAGACAGAGTTCTACCTAAGTACCGCATGGCAGTTATGGTTTCAGCAACAGTTACATCAATCGCTGCTTACCACTACTTCAGAATGTTTGACTCATTCAGCGCAGCCTACGGAGGCGTTCACGAAGGTGCAATTCCTGCTGACGTTCAGGCATTCGCCCACTACAACGTTGGATACCGTTACATCGACTGGTTCCTAACTGTTCCACTACTACTAGTAGAGCTAGTTGCAGTTCTAGGTCTTGCAAAGGCTGTTTCATCATCACTTCTAAAGCGTCTAGTACCAGCTGCAGCTTTGATGATCGCCCTTGGTTACCCTGGTGATGCAAAGCTTGACCTATTGCCAATCGCAGCCGGTGGCTGGGGTGGCGAAGCTGCTGTATGGGGTCTTCTATCAACCATTCCGTTCCTATACATCATGTATGTACTATGGTTCGAAATGAAGAAGAGCCTAGACTCACAGTCAGCTAGAGTACGCAGTCTGTTCCAGACACTACGCGTTCTTCTTCTAGCTACCTGGGGTGTCTACCCAATCACATTCATCCTTTCAATGAACAGCGGTGCAATTCCAACTGCTGACGAAGTGGTTGCACGTGAAGTTGGTTACACCATTGCTGACATCCTTGCTAAGTGTCTATTCGGTCTGATTATCTTCGCTATCGCGAGAATCAAGTCAGCTGAAGAAAGCAAAGAGCACGCAGCATCAGAAGGTCACTAGTTATAACTAGTTCCTAAACTTTAGGAGCCTCCCGAAAGGGAGGCTCCTTTTGTTTTAAGTCTTTGAGGTTAGTTAACTAGAAGATGTTGAACGCTTGGGAACTCTACGTTCACACCAACCAGAGCACAGCGCACACCGATTTGAGTGGCAGCTGTTGTTAGATCTCCTGCTCCGATTGGGTCTTCCTTTAGAGCATCAGTGGCTTTATTGAGTAAAGCTTGGAAGTCCTCAGGAGCAGTGGAGGTCACTTTGGTTTCAATGTTTGAAGCTAGTGCCTGCACGTCAAAGCCTCCGGTTGGAAGGGATTCAACCTTGTCAGTGAATACCGCACTAAGTGCTTCACAAGGTGCCTGATCAGCTTCAGAAGGCAATGAGAATGAGCATCCTGTTAGGAGTAGTGTGCTGGCAGCTAAAACTGCAAGAGGCCTGACGGTGTTCATTGGTAATTTCCTTCTTTTGTGCTCTAGTACGAGATTGTAATCTCGGCCCCAAGTTCTTGTTTTACCATTGGGATGACCTCAGTTGCATAGAGCTTGATTGATCTAAGCATCTGTGATTGAGGCATAGGACCGGTTGAGAACTTCAGATCAAAGCGGTTAGCTCCTGTTGACTGAAGAGCATGGATGATCTTGTTAGCCACAGTCTCAGGAGACCCTACATATAGCGAACCATTCTGAACTTCATTATCGAAGTGGTCATATGTCATAGCTCCCCAACCTCTCTCCTGACCAATACGTCCGAAGGAAGCTTGATACTGAGGCCACATCTCTTTAGCTGCTTGTTCATCTGAATCAGAGATGTGTCCAGGAGAGTGAATGCCAATAGGTAGCTGAGGCTTGCCGAATCTCTGAAGAGATTCTCTATAGAGACCTGCAAATGGAGCAAATCTCTCTGGGTCTCCACCAATGATTGCCAGAGCTAATGTGGCTCCATGTTTTGCTGCTCTGATAACGCTGTGTGGAGATCCACCAACACCTACTCGAAGAGGGATTGCTCCTCTTTCTGTCTTTGGATAGACCTCTTGGTTATTTAGTGCTGCTCTAGTTTCACCAGACCAGGTGACTGGCTTTTCTTTTAGAAGTTCAACTAGAAGATCTAGTCTTTCTTCAAATAGTTGCTCGTAGTCAGATAGAGCAAACCCGAATAGTGGGAAGCTCTCTGTAAAGGAACCTCTACCTGCAGTGATCTCTGCTCTTCCATTAGAGAGTGCATCGATAGTTGCGAAGCTTTGGAAAACTCTAACTGGGTCTTCACTTGAAAGAACTGTCACACCAGAACCTAGTTTGATTCTTTCAGTTACTGTTGCAATCCCTGCAAGCACTGTGTCAGGAGAAGTAACTGCGAAATCATTCCTGTGGTGTTCACCTACATTGAAATGATCAATGCCTAGTTCATCAGCAAGAATTGCTTGGTCAACCACATCTCTAATTGATTGAGCCATTGAGATTGGCTGTCCGTTATCATCGGAACCAACATCGCCAAAGGTATCAAGGCCAAATTCAAGAGGAAGTTTTTCAGTCATAACTCAACTCTAAACAAAGAACTGGTAAACCGAAAATAAAGTCTAAATTACTCGGCGGCAGCAAGCTGTCCACAAGCTCCATCTATTTCTTTGCCTCTGGTGTCTCTCAAGGTTGTAGGAATTCCAGCCTTCTCTAAAGTGCTGATAAACAATCTGGTCACTTCAGGAGTGGATGCTGTCCAAATAGAGCCAGGTGTTGGATTGAGGGGAATTGGGTTGACGTGAACCCAGCCCTTGCCTCTGGCATTTAGTTTCTGAGCAAGTAGTTCTGCTCGCCACTGGTGATCGTTCATGTCTTTGATAAGTGCATACTCAATAGAAACTCTTCTGCCAGTTTCATCAAAGTAAGCTCTTGCAGCATCAAGTGCTTCATCGACTTTCCATCTTGAGTTCACTGGAATCAGTTCATCTCTAAGTTCATCATCAGGCGCATGCAGAGATAGAGCAAAGGTGACTGGAATGTTCTCTTTGGTTAGTTTCTCAATAGCAGGAACAAGTCCAACAGTTGAAACAGTAATGTTTCTAGCTGACATGCCTAAGCCTTCAGGCTGAGGCTTAACCATTGTCCTAACTGCTGTCATGAGGCGGTTGTAGTTAGCGAGAGGTTCACCCATGCCCATAAACACAATGTTGCCAACTCGTTCTTCATGCTCTGTAGCCTTACGTCCACCTAACCCACCAGAAGCAATAACAGCATTGGCTTGAACAATCTGATCCACAATCTCGGCTGCAGTCATATTTCTTGTAAGCCCTGCTTGTCCTGTTGCGCAGAACGGGCAAGCCATTCCACAACCAGCTTGAGAAGAAACACAGAGAGTAATTCTGCCTGGGTAACGCATTAGAACAGATTCAACTAGGGCACCATCAAATAGTCTCCATAGGAACTTGATGGTGTCGCCTTTATCTGTTTGCAGTCTCTTTACCTCTGTGAGGAGCTTGGGTAGGAATACACCAACTAGTTCTGCTCTGCCTTCTTGAGGAAGATCTGTCATGCTCTCTGGATTGGTTGTGTAGTGAGTGAAGTAGTGCTTAGCAATTTGCTTCACTCTAAAGCCAGGAACACCTAGTTCTTTAGCTTTGGCTGCTAGCTCATCTTTAGACATATCAACAAGGTGAACTGGTGGTTGAACTTTTCTAGGCTTTGCTTCGAATTCAAGTACTGGTCTACCAGAAGCATCTTTTTTCTGTTGCCAACCTTCAGTAGCAGGCTTGACCTGACGTACTTCGCTCATGCTGCCTCCAAAGGTTGAAAGAGAATATTGAATTACGGAGTAGGGCGACCTGCGTAGCGGAAGAGATCACCGTAACGCAGAGGCACTATTCGCACAGTTCTGTTTGGGTTTGGAGCTTCAAGCATCATGCCATCACCTAGATACATAACAACGTGATACTTATCACCGTTGAAATCATCAGTGTATGAGTACCACATTAGATCTCCACGAACAGCTTCCTTGATAGGAATCAGTCTGCGTTTACCCGCCATGTTGTAGAACTGGTTAGTTGCTGAGTGAGTACCGATATATGTTCCAGCAACTTCATAACTCTTTTTTGTAATTCCGCTACAGTCCCAAATGTTTGGGCCCATACCGCCAAGAACATATCTTTCACCAAGCTGTTGTCTTGCGAAGTTAATAGCCGTCTCTACCTTGTCAGTGTTCGGTGCTCCAACTGTGTATAGAGAAGGTGCATCAATAGGACCAGGTAGGTTGTTCTGTCTTGCTTCATCAATAAGACCTTGGATGCGTTGCTGCATCAGGCTGTCGGAGATTCTTTCAAGTGAAACGAGCTGAGCTTTGAAGGTTCTGTTCAAAGCATTCTGCTCATCAACTTTTACTTTCAATTCATAAGCGGCATCTTGAGCATCTTTCAGAGCTGCCTTTGCTACCGCTGACTTAGCTGCCAATTCCACTTCAGCTTCTTTCAGCTGATCAGTAAGGGATTTGGCATACTGCTGTCTTTGAATTGCTGACTTATAAATCTGATCGCTTGACTGGGCGATCTTTTCTTGAGCACCAAGCTTATATAGAAGGTTGCCTGCGTTATCTGAGTTCAGGAATAGGTTCAGGGATGTGCCAGCTGCTCCATCCCGCCACATTTGGCTAGCAATCTGGGCTAACTGCTTCTGGGCAGTTTCCGCTTCAGCCTTAGCTGAATTGACTTTGGTCTGAAGAAGGTCTACTTTGGCGGCTACGATGCGTTCTTCATCTTTGGCCTGGTTGTATTTCTCTCCCTTTAGCAGGGCCTTGCGCTCTAAACTCACCTGCTCAACCGTTAGATCAACGATGATTCCCTGAATACGGGCAATCATGGCTTTCTTCTTTGTGACAGTCTTCTGAGCTTCGATAACTTCTTGCTCAGAAGGGTAATTAGGCACAGCCATGGCCTGTTGGATGGTGAATCCACTAAATAGCACCCCAGCTAGGACAAACAGGGCAAGATAACGTGAACGTAAGCTTTTCATGTCCCGCCACCTCCCTGAATAGTGCAGTATTCCTAAACTAACACCGATATCACCAATTCTCAGGTTGCAAAAACCTACCGTTAGCAAGTAGCCTTGCCATTGGTGCTTTAAAGCTCCATCGCTTTGACGGCCCCATCGTTTAGTGGCCTAGGACGCTGCCCTTTCACGGCAGTAGCACGGGTTCGAATCCCGTTGGGGTCACCAGCGATGAGTTTATAGAAGTACTTCTGGTCCTGTAGCGCAGTTGGTTAGCGCGCCGCCCTGTCACGGCGGAGGTCGCGGGTTCAAGTCCCGTCAGGATCGCTGCGATTAATAATCGCTCAGCCACAGACTTGTCTTGGTTGAGGCTGGATAGCTCAGTTGGTAGAGCGAACGACTGAAAATCGTTAGGTCCGCGGTTCAATCCCGCGTCCAGCCACAACATCTTCGATGGCTTCAACTCTTGAAGTTTCCCCCGCGATAAAAATCAATTCTTTATTTTTACGCTCACCAACAGATCCCACTTTGGCACCTGACTTGTTATAAATACCTATCTGTGAACCGATGTATCTGACGTAATCAAATTCCAATAATGCGACGCTCTCGTGATTTTGTAATAGAGCTTCAGCGATATCAATTGGCTCTACCCAAGACTCATTGTTATATGAAACAACTACGGTCTTAGCCTTAGCTTTGGTGATCACGTCATTGAATGCCGGGGGCATCTTCTTACGTTTGTTAAAGACTGAGTGAGTGTGGGGTTCTCTACTATCAATCCTTTTTCTAGCCACACCATACGGTTCAGGGTTATCCCAACGAACCAGTGTTTCCCAGATGTGATAGTTAGTGAAGTAGCGGTGCTGGTTATATGGCGGATCCATATATAAAAGATCAACCTCTGGGAGTTCATCAATAACATCTTCAGCAAGTCCAATAATGCTCTTACCTGTTCCTGGTATTAGTTCTGGAACTACTAGTTCAAGATCATGCTTTGATCTGTGTGACCAGTTCTTGAGGTATGCCATGTGTTGACCTGTGGTGCTATCCACGCGGTCTGCGGCAAGCATTAGAGAAGTAAGAAGTATTGGAAAGAGCTTGTCTGTTTTGAAATTAGCTTCTAGTTCATCCCTAATGGCATCAATTCTTTCCCCATTCTTAGGTTGAAAGAATCTGGCTTCTTCACAGAAGTTCTTTGTTACATATCCCGCTTTACCTGGCAGTGAGTTAAGGTGCTGGATGATTTTGGTTAGCTCTTCAATGTTTACTTTGGTGGCATCTGCTTCTATGTAACACTTAGCAAGCATGTCGCTATAGGTAGCACTATCGCTAGCAATAACGTGGAGGCCTTGTCTTTTGAACTCTTGGGCAACTCTGGTAGTACCTGTGAATAGGTCTACGGCAGTCTTAGCCTCAGCAGCATTAGCTATGGCACCAAGGACACCAACAAGGGTGCGCTTAGAGCCTAAATACTTGATCACGACTTACCCTTGCGCATTAGTACAGGCTACCAACAGCACAGGACTAGGCTTAACGAGTTCACCTGAGACAAAGTTGACTAACCAAACAGAAAGTATTACACCATGGCAGTTTTAGCTCGCTACCGCTGGATAGGTCTTCTATTCATCTCATTGGCAATCTCTATCGTCATCATCGATGGAACCATCGTCAACACAATCTTCCCTGCGCTGATTGATGCACTAAAGCTCTCCAGTAGCGAAGTGCAGTGGGTCAATGAGAGTTACGTCCTAGTCTTTGCTGCTCTTCTACTTATATGGGGATCTCTAGCAGACAGCATTGGTCGCAGAAGACTCCTAGTAATAGGTATCGTCATCTTCGTTGGTGCTTCTGTTTGGGCTGGATATTCAACCGATGCAAGTTCATTGATTCTTGCTCGTATCCTTCAGGGTATTGGTGGATCTATGGTGCTACCGACCACTCTTTCGCTAGTTAATGCCAACTTCCAAGGTAAAGAGCGAGGCATTGCCTTTGCTGTCTGGGGCTCAACGATTGGTGGAATGGTAGCTCTTGGTCCTGTTCTTGGTGGCTGGTTTGCAACCAGCTTTGGTGAAGATGGTTGGCGTCTAGCGTTCAACATCAACCTGCCAATTGGTCTAATTATTGTTGCTGGTCTGTTGTTGTTTGTCGGTGAATCAAAAGTTGAAAAGCGTGCGGGAGCACCTGACTTCTTGGGAGCATTCCTTTCTGTTGGACTGTTCCTAACACTTGTCTTCGGTCTTATTGAGGGTAGAAACTACGGTTGGTGGAACGTAAACGAAGAGTTCACAATCGGTACTTGGTCATGGGGAGATCCAGGTATCTCACCTATCCCAGTTTCTCTGGCTCTATCGGTTCTATTCGGTATTGCTTTTGTACTTTGGGAGAACAAGCGCGAGGCAGCAAACAAGCCTGTGCTTCTAGATCTAAACCTTTTCAGAGTTACATCATTTAGAAATGGTTCTATCGCAGCATTGATTATTTCTATGGGTGAGTTTGGAATTCTCTTTGCTATTCCACTTTGGCTACAAAACATCATCGGGCTATCCCCAATTGACTCAGGGTTGGTATTGCTTTGGTTAGCAGGAGGTGCATTCCTTGCATCAGCTGTTGGTGGAGCGATGAGCGGAAAGCTTGCTCCAGCAATGGCAGTTCGCATTGGTGTTGGGCTAGAACTTCTAGGAGTAATCGGTGTTGCCCTATTTGCTAGCGACCAAGCTGGCTGGTGGCCTCTAGCTCCTGCACTGTTCCTATATGGAATTGGTATTGGTCTAGCAACAGCTCAGCTAACTGGTGTGATTATGGTTGATGTTCCAATGCAAAAGATTGGACAAGCTTCTGGTTCACAAAGCACTGTGCGCCAAGTTGGTTCAGCTCTTGGTATTGCAGTTCTAGGAACTGTTCTGTTCACACAGATTCAGTCAAGCTTGCTATCTAAACTTTCAACACTTGGAATGTCTGATGCAGATGCAGAAGAATTTACGAAGGAAGTTGTTGAATCCTCTGGCGGAATCATTCCTGCTCTTCCAAACATGGGCACACAAGAGTCATACATCCAAGCTGCTAAAGATGCATTCACTGAAGGAACAAAGTGGTCAGCAGTTGCAGCAGGAGTATTCCTACTTCTTGGTTTCGTTGCAACGTTTAGATTGTCTAGTCGCAAGCACGGCGAAGAAGCTAAGAACTAGAAAACAATGTCCGAACTTAACAACTCATCTCGTGGTAAGTCACTTATCTCGAATGAGCTGTTCCTAGTCTTTCTCGGTGGAGGCATTGGTTCTCTGCTCAGGTATTTCGTCGGTAGCGGTCTAGAAGTGTTTCTCGGTTCAACAACTGCAGGAGTGTTGTCACTGTTTCTTGTGAACGTTGCTGGAGCTTTCTTCTTAGGTGTTGTTTCTTTCCATCCATTCTTTGCAAGTGAGAATAGGAAATCATTCTGGGGATCAGGTTTCGCTGGTGGCTTCACAACCATGTCTGCTGTTGCATTGTTTGTTTACCAACAGGGCAGTGTGGCGATTACATCCGTCATGTTTGCTCTGGGCTTCTTCGCATTCGCAGCGGGTGTTGCCTTGGGTAAGAAGAAGGCAGGCTTAAATGAGCTTGGCTGAGATCTTCAACCCAATGATCATTTTGGGTGTTTTTGTAGCAGGTGGACTGGGTTCTGTTGTTCGAGTGCTTCTGAGCAAATTCAATGGCTTCTGGCCATGGGGAATCCTGCTCGCTAACGCAGTAGCTTCATTCTTTGCGGGCTGGGCAGCGACCTACTTTAAGGCTGATGTCACCTGGGTAGCAATTCTGGTTGTAGGTCTTGCAGGAGGCCTTTCTACCTTTAGTTCATGGGCAGCTGGGGCTGTTCAATTGGTAGCTAGAGACCGCCCTCTAGCAGCAGCCCTATACACAGTAGTGACCCTGATTCTTTCCTCCACAGCCGCTTGGGTTGGGCTCCTACTGGGCTGAAGCCTGATATACTAGGGTCCAGATTTGCCGTTTCCTGAGCTAAATAGGCTCAGCCAAGAATAAAAAGAGGGGGTCTCGACATGGGTCGTGGCCGTCAAAAAGCGAAGAACACCAAGGTCGCTCGTGAGCTGAAGTACTTCAGCCCTAACACTGACCTGACTGCCCTACAGGCAGAACTAGGCACCACCTCAGATGAACAAGAGTATGAAGACAAGTGGGCAGACCTTTACCCTGAGGATGAAACCACCCAAACTGAAACCAGCACAGATTCTGGAGACGGTGGCAGCTCTTCTGCCGCCTAAAGCCATTTAGCTAGTTCTTGTAATTCCCTAGAAGCCTTACAGCTCCCCCATCAACACCTTTAGCGCCTTGGATATATCCCTCTAGGCTGCAGTCGTTAGATTCAACTACTCCTAGGTGCCAGGTGTTCACACCTGCACTGATCAGCTGCTGTTGAATCTGTGTTGCTTGATCTGCTTTCACAATGACAGCAAAACCTAAACCTAGGTTCCAGGTTGATTCAACTTGTTCAAGAGATAGGTTTCCCCACTGAGTTAGCACTTGGAATACATCCAGTGGTTTCCAAGAACTTCTATCAACATCAAGTGTTGTGTTCTTAGGTAGCACTCGAGCAAGGTTTGCTCCAATGCCACCGCCGGTGATGTGGCTCATCGCTTTTACTGAAGAACCCAGATCGCTCTCTAGAAGGTTGTTCAAGATGGCTGTGTAAAGTCTTGTTGGCTCTAGAAGTGCTTCACCTAAAGAAAGGTTGCCGAACTCTTGAACTGTTTTGTTGTAGTCAAGTTTGCTGTCAGCAACAATCTTTCTAACAAGTGAATAGCCGTTTGAGTGAAGACCACTTGATTCAAGTCCCAGAACAACGTCGCCTACTTGAACTTTGTGTGGTCCAAGTAGTTTGCTGTATTCAACAGCTCCAACTGCGGCTCCTGCAACATCATATTCATTTGGCTTTAGTAGTCCTGGGTGCTCTGCCG
The DNA here is from genome assembly GCA_044232765.1 of Rhodoluna sp. Lineage (GTDB taxonomy): Bacteria > Actinomycetota > Actinomycetes > Actinomycetales > Microbacteriaceae > Rhodoluna. The sequence continues at coordinate 23,821 of JBIILH010000002.1, forward strand.
TCTCTCCCCCGATTAGCGAAACACCAACTTCTTTACAGGCATTAGCAATGCCTGAAACAATGTCTGCGATTCTTGTTGGTACTACTTTGCCGGTAGCAATGTAGTCAGTCATGAACATGCTCTTTGCCCCAACAACCACGATGTCATCAACAACCATGCCAACAAGATCTTGACCAATGGTGTCGTGCTTATCAATTGCTTGAGCAATAGCGACCTTCGTGCCAACACCATCTGTTGATGTTGCTAGTAGTGGTCTGTCAAAAGTTTTCAGAAATGAAACATCAAACATTCCAGCAAAACCGCCAAAGCCACCGACTACATTTTCAGTAAGTGTGCCCTTGATAGATTTCTTCATCAACTCAACAGCTAGATCTCCTGCATGGGTGTCTACACCAGAGGCTGCATACGCATCAGTCATTAGCTGCCTTCACTATTGCATCTAGTTCACTATCAGGTCCTGGTTCACAAGCAGCAGCTGGCTTCTCCAAAAGGTTCTTACCTAGTCTGTCTTCAGCAGGTAATTCGATTGGGTATGTGCCTGTGAAGCAAGCTGTGCAGAGTTGCTTCTCTTCTTGGTTGGTTGAAGCAACCATTCCATCTTTAGATAGGTAACCAAGAGAGTCAGCACCAATAGATTGTCTGACTTCTTCAACACCTAGGCCTGTGGCAATAAGTTCTGCACGGGTAGCAAAGTCAATTCCATAGAAGCAAGGCCAGGTAATCGGAGGTGAAGAGATTCTTACGTGGATCTCTAGAGCTCCTGCTTCGCGAAGCATGGCAACAAGTGCACGCTGAGTGTTACCTCTAACAATTGAATCATCAACAACGATGATTCGCTTGCCCTTGATCTGCTCCTTCAAAGGGTTCAGTTTCAGACGGATACCTCTTTGACGAATTGTTTGTGATGGCTGGATGAAGGTTCTACCAACATAGGCGTTCTTGACTAGGCCGTGACCGAAAGGAATACCTGACTCTTGGCTAAACCCAATAGCTGCAGGAGTTCCTGACTCAGGTGTTGGAATAACCATGTCAGCTTCAACTGGATATTCTCTAGCTAGCGTTTTACCCATCTCAACTCTGGCATCGTAAACAACTCTGCCGTTGATAGTTGTGTCAGGTCTTGCTAGATAAACATATTCAAATACACAACCAGCTCTTTTGGTTTCAGCAAATCTAGAAGAACGTAGTCCGTGTTCATCAATAGCAATGAGTTCGCCTGGTTCAATCTCTCTTACGTAGCTAGCACCAACAATATCTAGTGCTGCTGTTTCAGATGCGACTACCCAACCACGTTCTAATCTGCCAAGAACTAGTGGTCTCACACCCTGTGGGTCACGAGCAGCATAAAGAGTAGTTTCATCCATGAACACTAAACAGAAAGCACCTTTTACTTTAGGAAGTAATTCAAGTGCAGTTGATTCGAGAGTGTGATCCATATCTCCTGCAAGAAGTGCAGTTAGAACAGCGGTGTCTGTTGTGTTACCGCCGGTTATTTCATTCTCTGTTTGATCTGGATACTTGTTCTTCAACATTTCAAGTAAATCTGATGTGTTAGTTAGGTTTCCATTGTGTCCAAGGGCAACAGTTCCTGATGCGGTTCTACCTAAAGTTGGTTGAGCATTACGCCATGAAGATGCACCAGTAGTTGAGTATCTATTGTGACCAACAGCTATGTGTCCTACTAGAGATTCAAGGGAGGACTCTGAGAAGACTTGAGAGACTAGACCCATGTCTTTATAAACAAGAATCTTTTTGCCGTCGGAGGTAGCGATACCTGCTGATTCTTGACCACGGTGCTGAAGAGAGTAAAGACCGAAATAAGTGAGTTTTGCTACTTCTTCGCCAGGAGCCCATACACCGAATACACCACACTGATCTTGCGGTCCCTTTTCATCGGGTAGCAAATCGTGATTTAGTAGTCCATCTCCACGAAGCAAGGGCAGTTTCCGTCTCTACGAGTGGGGGTTGCGTGCTTAGTAAAACTCAAGTCTTTGACTTCATTGTCGCCAATAACTTGGCGTTACGTTGATAGTTTAGCGGTCTAGCTGGAGGTGCTTTTGGAGACTTGCACATCCTTTAACCTTCGTGCTGTCAATGCATCAAATATGACTGCAGCAACTAGTCCAACCCCTGCTCCAAGCCCTAAGCAATAAACCAAAATCTGGGTGATAAAGCCTGCTGTCTTGCCCTCTTGAGTGGTGATCAGAAGAGATAGAACTATAGCCACAATCCCACCCAGGAGGAAGCCTGTGAACATAAATGGGATGAACTTAGGTGCTCTACGGATCTTTACCGTCTCAGTCTTATCTTTGGACATGCTTCAAGGTTAGCGGCAATACTTCATCTAAAGATGCCCTAACTCCGCTTGAACTAACTAGATGCTCAGCTGAAGCATCTTCCCAACGTATGTTTCCAACAGCCAAGTCAAACCAAACTCTCGGGCTCATCTCAACAACGTTGGGTGGAGTTCCTCTGGTATGCCTAGGGCCTTCAATACATTGAGTTGCTCCTAGCGGAGGAACTCTGACCTCAACTGAATTGCCTGGAGCAACTTCAGCTAATTCTTCAAGTAGGTATCTAACAGCCATCACAAATACAGGGTCTGACTCAGATAAAGGAGAAGCCTTGTCGGCTTGAATCACTGCGCTGATGGAACTAATGCCGTCATCGTGTTTGATTCTTCTTCTAGCCATAGAACAAGGTTAGTGAAGGTAAGGAGCTGTTCATAACAACAGCAGAGGTTTTGTAATTCTGTGAAAATTCAGGTGCTCGCTAAACGCATGGTTAGTTTGGCCAGAGATGAAATAAAGCCCCCGGCAGCAACCAGGGGCTTTATTTGAACCTCTTGACGAGGGTCGAATCGGAAGGAAACTCCGAATCCACTTGTGATTAAGAGTATAAGCAGAACTTCTTTGATTGTGAAGTAGTTTTGCACCTTCCGGTTCGGTCCTTTCCTTGGCCCATACCCTACGGGAGGACAACTCATGAGCAAGTCTCAAATAGTTGCTCTGGTTGTGACGTTGGTGATGATAGTCCTTGTGATTGTCGAAGCCATCTTCAAGATCAGGTAGAACCAGTAGGCTCTGGTGCCTCAAGCATCAGGGCCTACCCCAACCTAGATAAACTTGAGGCAATGAAAATCTTGGTGTTAGGTTCTGGAGCTCGCGAGCACGCGATCATTAAAGCCTTAATTAGAACTGGCACAAACCCAGAAGAAATTACTTGTGCTCCAGGTAATGGCGGAATCTCCCAAGAAGTCAAGACAGTAAGTATTGATGCAAATAACCCAGAAGCAGTTACTAACTGGGCCCTTGAAGCTAGTACAGAGCTTGTAGTTATCGGGCCTGAAGCCCCTTTAGTTGCTGGAGTGAGCGATGCTCTTAGAGCGGCAGGAATAGCGGTCTTTGGTCCATCAAAAGCTGCTGCTGCTCTTGAAGGATCTAAAGCCTTTGCTAAGGATGTAATGGCAGCAGCTGATGTGCCAACAGGTATGGCTAGAAAGTGCACCTCTATAGAAGAGGTAGAGCAAGCGCTGGATGCCTTTGGTGCTCCATACGTAGTCAAGGCAGATGGTCTTGCTGCAGGTAAGGGTGTGATTGTCACAAGTGACAAGCAGGCTGCTCTTGATCATGCCAACACGTTCTTAGCGCTAGGTATGGAAATACTTGTTGAAGAGTTTCTAGATGGCGAAGAAGTATCACTCTTCTTCCTAGCGGATGGAACATCCGTTCTGCCTTTATCTCCAGCCCAGGATTTCAAACGTGCATACAACTTTGATAAAGGTCCTAACACAGGAGGTATGGGTGCTTACTCTCCTCTTCCTTGGCTGCCAGTTGGTTTTGTGCAGGAAGTTCAAGAACGAGTAGCTCTACCAACTGTTAGAGAACTTGCAAGATTAGGAAATCCTTTTGTAGGACTTCTATATTGCGGATTGATTGTCACTAGTAAAGGAATTCGAGTAATCGAATTCAACGCAAGATTTGGTGATCCAGAAACACAGGTTGTATTGAGAAGACTTCTTACTCCACTAGAGAATCTTCTACACAATGCAGCAACAGGTCATCTCGCTGAAGTAGCTGAACCTGAATTCAGTAGTGATGTTGCTGTGACAGTAGTTCTTGCAAGTGAAGGTTATCCAGTCACTTCTGCTCCTGATAGAGAAATTACAGGATTAGTGGGTGACACTAAATCTGTTGAAGTAGCTCATGCAGCAACCAAGCTGGTTGAGGGAAAGCTATTCGCAACTGGTGGTCGTGTTCTATCTGTTGTTTCAACTGCAACTGACTTCCATGAAGCAAGAAGAGCAGCTTATGAAGCTATCTGTGGAATTGAACTAGAAGGTTCTCACTACAGAACTGATATTGCTTTGAAGGTTGATGAGGTTGAAAATGTCTAAAGTCATCAAAGGTTGGCACCATGTATATAGCGGTAAGGTTCGAGACCTATATGAATCTGATGATGCATCTCTTTCACACCTAATCCTTGTAGTTGCTAGTGATCGAGTAAGTGCCTTTGACACAATCCTCTCTCCAGAGATTCCTAATAAAGGTGAATACCTAACAACTCTCACTGCCTGGTGGTTTGATCGACTAGATGTTCCTAATCACACATCCCTAGAAGTTCCTGTTCCTCAAGAGGTAGTAGGTAGAGCGATGGTGTGTAAGAAGTTAGAGATGTTCCCTATCGAATGTGTTGTTCGTGGCTACATCTCAGGATCTGGATATAAGGATTACCTAGCAACAGGTGAGATCTGTGGCAATAAGTTACCTGAAGGACTAGCTTTCGGTGACAAGCTGCCCGAACCTATCTTCACCCCTGCCTTCAAAGCAGAACTAGGAGATAAAGATGAGAACATCACCTTTGAAAGAGTTGTTGAACTGATCGGACAAGACAATGCCGATACCCTCAAGTCACTGAGCCTAGACATCTTCAATAGAGCAAGTGAACTAGCCCATAAAGCAGGTCTCATCCTTGCTGACACCAAGTTTGAATTTGGAATCAACCCAGCCAATGGAGAAATCACCCTAGGTGATGAAGTATTGACTCCTGATTCCAGCAGGTATTGGTCTGAAGAGGCTTGGCTAGCTGGAAATCGTAAAGATAGCTTTGATAAGCAGCAGGTTCGTAACTGGTTAGCTGCTAACTGGGACCCTGCCTCTGGCACAACCCCTCCAAATCTGCCTCAAGAGGTAGTTGAACAGACCAGTGCTAAGTATGCTCAGCTAATTAGCCTGCTAGCCAGATAAACTAGTCCTGTTCGCACCCGCCAATGGTGACGCCGGCGAGCAAAAACAAGTAATTTACTAGCCCCACCGACCCTCGGGAGCGTATTCTGTGCCTAAAATCATCGTTGAAGTCATGCCTAAAGCAGACCTACTAGATCCAGCTGGTAAGGCAGTAGCCAACGCCCTACAGCGCAAGGGCAATGCAGAGATCACCAATGTCCGAATTGGTAAGCGTATTGAACTTCACTATGCAAATACTCCGACAGATGCAGAGGTAGAAGCAGCTAAGCAGATTGCAGCTGACTTCCTATCTAACGGGGTCATTGAAGATGTTGTTGCTGTAACAGTGGAGAACTAATCTCCATGAAGATAGGTGTTGTTACATTCCCTGGCACACTTGATGATCGTGATGCAGCAAGAGCTGTTCGTCTAGCCGGTGGTGAAGTAGTCAAACTGTGGCATGCAGATGCAGACCTACACAAAGTAGATGCAGTAGTTCTACCTGGTGGTTTTAGTTTCGGTGACTACCTACGTTGCGGAGCAATTGCAGCACAAGCTCCTGTGATGGAAAGCATTATTGATGCAGCTAACGGTGGGCTACCTGTTCTTGGTATTTGTAATGGTTTCCAAGTTCTAGTTGAATCACACCTGCTACCTGGTGGACTAATTAGAAATGAAAACCAACACTTCATTTGTATAGATCAGAAACTAATTGTTGAGAATGTTGACACAGCTTGGACTAATGGTTTCAAACTTGGCCAAGAGATAACCATTCCTCTAAAGAATGGTGAAGGTGGTTACATCGCCGATGATGAAACTCTAAAGAGACTAGAAGGCGATGGACTAATCGCTTTCCGCTATAGCGAAGTAAATCCAAACGGATCAGTAAACAACATTGCAGGACTTAGAAATGAACGAGGCAATGTTGTTGGTTTGATGCCTCACCCAGAACATGCTGTTGAACCAGGCTTTGGTCCTGATACTCCACTAGCTATGAGAAGTGGTGTTGATGGTCTTACCTTCTTCACATCTGTATTGAACCAGGTCGTGAACTCCTAATGACTAAAGAGATCTCAACAGTTGACACAACTAAGAACGCTAAGAAGACTCCTGAGAAAGAACAACCTTGGCGAGAATTAGGTCTAAAGCAAGATGAGTATGACCGCATCAAACAAATTCTTGGTAGAAGACCAACTAGTGCTGAGCTAGCAATGTATTCAGTTATGTGGTCAGAGCACTGCTCATATAAGAGCTCAAAGATTTACCTTCGTCAGTTCGGTGAGAAAGTTACCGATGAGATGAAGAAGAACCTAATGGTCGGTATGGGAGAGAACGCAGGGGTTGTTGACATCGGTGAAGGTTGGGCTGTCACATTCAAAGTTGAATCACATAACCACCCAAGTTACATCGAACCTTTCCAAGGTGCTGCTACCGGTGTTGGTGGAATCGTTAGAGACATTCTTACTATGGGTGCAAGACCTATTGCAGTTATGGATCAACTTAGATTCGGTGCTGTAAACAACCCCGACACAGCAAGAGTTGTGAACGGTGTTGTTTCAGGCATTAGCTTCTACGGCAACTGTCTAGGCCTACCGAACATTGGTGGAGAGACCGTATTTGACAAGGTTTACCAAGGTAACCCACTAGTAAATGCACTATCTGTTGGAGCTCTAAGACACGAAGATCTAAAGCTTGCTAAAGCTTCTAACCCAGGTGATCTTGTAATTCTCTTTGGAGCAAGAACAGGTGCTGATGGAATCGGTGGAGTATCAGTTCTAGCTTCTGAAACCTTTGATGCTGATGGCCCTTCTAGAAGACCAGCAGTTCAGGTTGGAGACCCATTCGCTGAGAAGGTGCTTATTGAGTGCTGTCTAGAGCTATACGCAGCCCAAGTAGTTGCTGGTATCCAGGACCTTGGTGGTGCTGGTTTGTCTTGTGCAACAAGTGAGCTTGCATCTAACGGTCAAGCAGGTATGCGAGTTCAACTTCAAGACGTATTGCTAAGAGATGATTCCCTAACTCCTGAAGAAATTCTTATGAGTGAATCCCAAGAACGCATGATGGCTATCGTTCCTAAGAAAGATCTAAAAGCCTTTACTGCAATTGTTGAAAAGCAT
>JBIILH010000034.1:0-9834 GCA_044232765.1 Rhodoluna sp.
CCTTGAACATGGTGGCCACCAAAGCGGGTCTGCATAGTCATCGCTCGCTCTAGGTTGATTGGATCGCCAACCTTCACATCAGCCAAGCTAGTGAGCCTTAGAGTCTCATGCATCACATCGGCACTGAAATTGCCATTCTCAATCTCTATAGCTGTAAGGCATGTGCCACTGCAGGCAATAGAGTCTCCACGTTTGATGTCACTTGTAACAAGCGGACCTTTGACAGTCAGCCTGATTGCATCAGGCTGCTGCTCAATGGCTACTACTTCACCAAGTTCTTCAATGATTCCGGTAAACATTAGTTTCCTTCTTTCGGGATGGCTCTAATAAAAACATCTGGTCCAAGCTGCTTTACTTCAACAAACTCAAGAGCTAAGGCGTCCTGCATTGTTGAGATACCGATTTCTGTAACAGCAACATTTGTTCCACCAATTAGTAGTGGTGCTTGATAAATCAAAATCTCATCAAATAGACCTAGAGAAATAAACTCACTGGCTAACTGAGCTCCACCTTCAACAAGAACATGACGCATGCCTCTATCCCATAGTTGAGCAAGAACATCTTTTACATCATGTGTTTTTAGATGAACTGTCGGAGCATCTTCATTGAATACTCGGAGGTCCTGAGCTAGTTCAGTCTTACCAACAACAACACGTAGCGGTTGGTGCTCGTATCTTGTGCCATCAGGCTTTCTAGCGGTTAGATCAGGGTTGTCGTACTTTACTGTTCCTGTGCCAACCAAGATGGCATCTAGTTGTGATCTTCTGAGATGAACATCTTCTCTAGATTCAGTTCCTGAAATCCACTTACTGGTCTTATCGCTAGCTGCCGTTCTGCCATCAAGAGTTTGAGCCCACTTCAAAGTTATGTATGGACGCTGCTTCTTCATAGCAGTTAGCCAAACAACTGATTGCTTGTCTGCTTCTTCTTCAAGAACTCCTTGGATAACTCCAACACCAGCATCGAGAAGTGTCTGTGCTCCATTGGCAGATTCATTACCTGGATCTTTACTTGCATAAACAACTCTTGAAATACCAGCTTCAATTAGCGCCACCGCACAAGGACCAGTTCTACCAGTGTGATTGCAAGGCTCTAGTGTGACAACAGCTGTTGCTCCTTCAGGAACACCATTAGGTAACTTACTCAGAGCATCAACTTCAGCATGAGGAGTGCCTGCACCTTTATGCCAGCCCTCTGCAATGATGTTCAAATCTTTATCAAGGATTATTGCCCCAACTTGAGGATTAGCACCATAGACAGGTCCGAGTAGGGCAAGTTCAAGTGCCCGATGCATCATCGGTTCAAACTGCCTAGTGTCGGTCATCCCGAGCCTTTCTTAAAGGTCTTCGGGGTAGGGTCGGTAGACGACCAAAGGTCAGGCCAAGATAGGCCAAACCTTCTGTTCTTCTACCATCCGGACTTTAACCGTCGGTTCTGGAGTTTCACCAAATCAACCGCCAAACCATTTACCTAAGTATTTGTTGCCATCTAAGGCAGCTTGTCGGGTCGCGGACTATAACCGCCGGTTCAGATTTACACTGACCCCGAAGAACTGTTATTACCTATAAATCATGGCAGATTAGGGCTACAAATGCGACCTAATACGCCTTGGGCTAAATAGAGCTAATTAGCCCTTTACAGAGCCTGCTAGCAAGCCTCTAACGAAGTAACGCTGGAGGGCAAAGAAGACGATTAGAGGCACAATCATGGACACAAAGGCACCTGCAGTCAGAAGTTCCCAACCGCTACCTCTGGAACCGACCATCTCAGCAATACGCACTGTTAGCGGAGCTACCTGCTTCACACCGCCACCGAAGGTTAGACCTACTAGGAGGTCGTTCCATACCCAGAGGAACTGGAAGATGGAGAAAGAGGCAATAGCTGGAACTGATAGCGGAAGGATGATCTTGCTAAACAGGGTGAACCAGTTAGCTCCATCAACACGTGCTGCTTCAATTAGTTCTCTAGGAATCTGGCTTAGGAAGTTGTGGAGAAGGAAGATAGCCAAAGGAAGACCAAAGATTGTGTGAGCGATCCAGATAGGAATGAATGTTCCGGTTATTCCAAGATCAGGGATGACGACTGTATCTCCGATAACTAGACCCTTGGCGAAAAGCTGTAGCAAAGGAATCAGAGTTAGTTGTAGAGGGACAACCTGAAGTCCAAAGATGATGAAGAAGATGGTGTCTTTACCTCTGAAGTTAAACCAAGCAAGAGCATAGGCAGCAAACAAAGCCAGAGTGATAGGGAATACGACCGCTGGAATTGTTAGAGCGAAGCTGTTGAAGAAGAACTGGGCAAGAGGTGGGTTGGTAGTTGAACCCTGGAAAAGTACTTGTGCGTAGTTTTCGAGAGTGAAACTTGGGTTAGTAAAGAATGTCCACCAACCACTGTTGTTAATGTCCTTCTCAGGTCGAATAGATGAAACCAAAAGACCGAAGGTAGGGATAGTCCAAAGGATGGCGATGGTGATCGCAACCGCAGACGCTACAGGAGATGCGAATATGTCTTTAGCTTTTTTCCGAGTGCTCATTATCTCTCAGCCCTCTCACGTCTTAGTTGTTTGATGTTGTAGGCGATGATTGGCAAGACACACACTAGAAGGATTACTGCCAAGGCACTTCCCTGACCATAGTTCATTTGTCTAAAGCTTTGAGAATACATTTCGTTTGCAATGACGTTGGTTTCGAAGTTACCACCGGTCATTGTTCTTACGATGTCGAAGACCTTCAGAGTTCCAATAGCAGTAGTAGTTAGCACAACAATGATTGTTGATCTAATCATTGGCACTGTGACTCTAACGAATCGCTTCCAGTTTCCAGCTCCATCGAGCATCGCTGCTTCTACTACCTCATCAGGAACGTTCTTCATGGCTGCTGAAAGCACGACCATTGCGAAACCAGTCTGAATCCAAATCATTACCAAGATAAGTAGAAGTGTGTTGCCTGGAGCTTCAAGCAACCAGTTAGGTGGGTTCACGCCAAGAGCTTTTGAAATAGCGCTGAATAAACCGATGTCTGGCTTATCTAGGTTTGGTTGGAAATTGTAAACAAACTTCCAAATAACACCAGCACCAACAAACGAGATTGCCATCGGTAAGAAGATTAGAGACTTGACCACCCCTGGTCGCTTCATGCGATCAGTTAGGTAAGCGATTGCAAGACCTATGAAGGTCGAAAGAATTGGGACAACAAGTACCCACACAAATGTGTTTCTAAGAACAATCAAGATTTCTGGAATTGTGAAGGACCAGACGTAGTTGTCTAAGCCAACAAACTCAGTGCTGTCGGCATTCATGAAAGACATAACAAGTGTTCTAAGAGTTGGATAGACCAAACCAATTAGAAGGAACAGAACTGCTGGAGCTAGGAACACTGCGTACTTGAGCCATTCCTGAACTCTGACATTTACTCGAGATGCGAGTAAGAAGACTAGATAAATTACAGCAGCGAAAGCTGCTAGAGACACAATCAGAAGAATGAGGTTAGGGAAAATCACTTCCCAAGGTGTCTTGCGTGCTAATGAGAACGCGGTGTTGATCATTTATTTCCTGACTTTGTTGAAATGGGGTGTGGTTTTCACTTTCGTGTCCACCACACCCCACTGCAAGGGTAGTTCTAGCCTAATTTAGTTCTTAGGCCATGATGCTTCAATTGCGTCAAGAACAGCCTTGTCAGACTTGTCTTCTGCAACCCAAGCGGTCATTTCTTTCCAGAATGTACCTGCACCAACAGCGGCTGGCATAACGTCAGAACCATCGAAACGGAAGGTTGTAGCGTTCTTTAGGATCTGAACTGCAACCTTGTTTACTGGGTCAGCAACGTTTGCTTCGTCTAGGCCCTTGTTAGCTGAGAACCAGCCACCAAGCTTTGCCTTCGCGTTGTTCCATAGTGGAGTTGTTAGGTAGTGCTGTAGAGCTGCAACTTCGCCACGGTCTGAGAATGAAGCTACGAATTCTCCACCACCAAGAGCTGGCTTGTTGTCTGCAGATGTACCAGGGAAGTAGAACACTGAGATTCCGTTATCCATTGATGTGTCTGAAGGCTCTACGATTTCTGCTCCGTAGTCAGCGGCTAGGATTCCACCGATGAATGAAGCCTGACGGTGCATTGCACATGAACCATCAACGATTCCTGCTCCACCATCCTGGAATGTAGTAGTCGCGATTGACGCAACGTCACCAACGTAGTCAGGGTTCTTTAGGATCTTTCCTGCTTCACCGATAGCTGTAGCTACAGCTGGGTCGTTGAAAGGAATTCCGTGAGTAGTCCACTTGTCGTAGGTTTCTGCTGACGCGGTACGAAGCATGATGTCTTCCATCCAGTCAGTTCCAACCCAACCAGTTGCTTCACCAGAACCGAAACCAGCACACCATGGCTGGATCTTTCCGTCAGCAGCAATCTTGTCAGATAGGTCTAGCAGTTCCTGCCAAGTTGTTGGGATTGTGTAGTTGTTGTCTGCGAATACCTTCGGGTTGTACCAAACGAAAGACTTCACGTTTGCACCTAGTGGCGCAGCGAAGAATGTTCCGTCTACAGTTCCGTAGTTCTTCCAGTCAGGTGAGTAGTTAGCATCAACTGACTCGCTTACCTTTGCAGGTGCTGCAACTAGGCTGTCCTTGAAACGTGCAAGTAGACCTGGCTGTGGGAAGATCGCTAGATCTGGTGCAGTTCCACCTTCAACGCGAACAGCAATCTGAGCTTCGAACTCCTGAGTACCGTTCCAGTTAACTGTGATTCCTGTACATTCTTCGAATTCAGCGAATGACTCGACGAATAGATCAGCTTCTGGAGCGATGATGGTTGTGTATACCTCAACCTCAGTGCCCTCGAAGCCCTGGTAATCTGCGTAGGCTTCACAACCGGCAGCGGTGCCGTTGTCTGCCGGAGCACAACCTGCTAGAAAAAGCGTTGCAACAGCTGCGGTTGCAGTAGCTGCTAGAACGCGCTTTGATTTAAAGCTCATTAATTTCTCCTTGATAGTAATGGGCGGGGCGTAGATAACGCCTCAGCCATAATCTACTTGAGAAATTGAGGCAATTTTGGGTTGATTGCTTACGCCTAGGTAACAATTTAGAAAAGGTTTACATCCCTTTAGATTTCTTGGCTGAAAGCCTCTATTTGCGGATAATTTACCTACATTTATGTATTTGCTTGCAGAAGTGCTATTTGGCTCGGATGAACCCGACTCGGTCATAAACCAGGGCCAAAGTGGTTTCAGCCACTTCACGAGCCTTTTCAGCACCTGAGGCTAGTAGGCGATCTAGCTCGGCAGGGTCGCTCATGAGATCGTTTGCCCTATCTCTGATTGGACCTAGAGCACTGATAACAACATCTGCAACTTCACCTTTTAATACACCGTAGCCAGCACCTTGGAATCTATCTTCTAGTGAAGCTAGAGATTCACCACTAATAGAGGAGTGAATAGAAAGAAGGTTGGTAACTCCTGGCTTGTTTTCCCAGTCAACTCTGATGGTTGTATCTGTGTCGGTAACAGCACTCTTAATCTTTTTCATGATCGTTGAATCATCATCCATGAGGTTCACAAGACCTTTAGGGTCCCCAGCTGATTTAGACATCTTCGCTGTTGGGTTCTGCAGGTCATAAATCTTTGCAGTCTCTTTCAAAATGTGTGCTTCAGGAATAGTGAAGGTTTGACCATATCTTGTGTTGAAACGTTCTGCTAGATCGCGAGTAAGTTCAAGATGCTGTCTCTGATCTTCACCAACTGGAACTGCTTTTGGTTGGTATAGCAAGATATCTGCTGCTTGAAGGATTGGGTAAGTAAACAGTCCAACAGATGCGGAATCGCTTCCAGCTTTTTGTGATTTGTCTTTGAACTGAGTCATACGGCTTGCTTCACCGAAACCAGTGATGCAGTTTAGAACCCAAGCTAGTTCAGCGTGAGCTGGAACATGGCTTTGAACAAATAGTGCAGAGTCCTGCGGGTTAATACCTGCTGCGATGTATTGAGCAGCAGTTCTTCTGGTGTTGGTTCTAAGTTCGTTTGGATCTTGAGGAACTGTGATGGCATGTAGGTCAACGATTACATAAAAGGCTTTGAAGTCTCTTTGCATGTTGACCCAGTTAACTAGTGCACCAAGGTAGTTACCCAGATGTAGGGAAGATGCACTCGGCTGCATGCCGCTTAGAAGATTTGCTTTGCCACTCATGTTAGATAGCGTACTCAACAACGACGGGGGAATGGTCCGTGAAACGGGTATCGTAACTAGCTGCTCTATGGACTTTGTAGCCAGATGCAACCTTGGCTAGCTTTGGCGTTGCTAGCTGGTAGTCAATTCTCCAGCCGGTATCGGTATCAAAAGCCTGACCTCTATAGCTCCACCAGGTGTATGGACCTGGTTGTTCTGGGTGAGAAGCTCTACCCAAATCTATCCAGCCCTGCTTATGCATCCAGGTATCAAAGTAGGCACGTTCTTCAGGAAGGAACCCAGCATTCTTGAGGTTGCCTTTCCAGTTTTTGATATCTAACTCTGTGTGACCAACATTCAAATCCCCAACTACAACAACAAGGCCATCTTCTTTTCTCAGTTCTGCCATTCGTTTGGTCATGGCATCTAGGAACTTGTATTTCTCCACTTGTTTAGGGGTATCTACTTCTCCTGAGTGAACATAGGTGCTGATAACAGTTACTGTCTTGCTCTTGATCTTGAAATCTACTTCTAGCCATCTACCAGCACTGTCAAAGCTCTTAGGTCCAAGGGTTGTTCTTGAAGCCGCTGGTGCGACTTTAGAAATGACAGCTACTCCAGCCCTACCTTTGGCAGAGGCTGAGTCATGAAGAATATGCCACTTCGTGCCATCATTCTGTAGTGCTTCAATAGCACTAAAAATCTCAATTAGGTCTTTAGTTTCAGCCCTTACTTCCTGGAGGGCAATCACGTCAGGGGAGTGTTCGACAACCCATTCGGCGAAGCCCTTCTTGAAGGCGGCTCTTACACCGTTGACGTTGATAGTTACTACGGAGAGATTAGTTGGCATGGGACAAGTTTAAGGTCATCTTAGACTTGTTAGGTGAGTGAACGCGTATTAGTTGGTGCAGGTGTTGGCACAGGTGTATCCATAGCACCGGCGTTTATCTTTAAATCAGAACGTTATGTCCCATGGGACAGCGAAGCCAAAGGTTCAAATAGAGGGCTAGTAGCGATTAGAACAGCGCTAGCCGATGTGGCTAAAGAGATTGAAGAAGCTAGAGCAGAAACTGACGATGAGTCAGCTGACATTCTTGATGCTTTGAAACTAGTCCTAGAAGATCAGTCTTTGATGGAGAGCATTAAGGTTCGCCTAGCTGATGGTGCCAATTCTCAACGAGCAGTCATGGGTGCATTTAAGTTAGCCGCCCAAGCTCTGGCTCAGTTGGGTGAATACTTTGCTGAGCGTTCAAATGACATTACTGAATTAGGTGATCGGGTTATAGACAAGCTCACTGGTAAAGAAGATTTGATGTGGCCAACAGAACCATTTGTTCTAGTTACTGACAATCTCGGCCCACTAGAGATGGTGAAACTTCAAAAGAGTTCAATAGTTGGACTTGTTTCAAGTCTGGGTAGTCCAACTTCACACACTTCTATCTTGGCAAGAGGAATGAACCTGCCAACTGTTGTATCTGTGAGTGGCACTGAGTTCATCCAATCAGGAGATCAACTGATTGTTGATTCTTCAAGTGGGCAGGTACTGGTTAGACCAGACCAGCTGGAAGTAGCGCAATACTCAAAAGCTGCGCAAGACAGTAAGCCTGAGCAGGGCTTATCAATCGAAGAAATGAACTTGCCTGTTAAGTTGTATGCAAACTTAGGCTCTAGTTCTGAAGGAGATGCTGCTTTAGCGTTTGGAGCGCAAGGAGTAGGCCTATTTAGAACAGAGCTCCTCTTCCTTGGAGAAAAAACTGCACCATCTCTGGATACCCAAGTATTGGAATACTCAAGGCTCCTTGAGCAGTTCCCTGATCAGGTAGTTATTGTTCGAGTACTTGATCTGGATACTGATAAGCCACTACCTTTCCTAAAGCTCACTGAGAAGGGCAAGTATGCCAATCGCGGATTCCAAGCACTACTAGCAAACCCTGAAGCTCTTATTACTCAACTAACAGCACTTAGCCTTGCCTCAAAAAAGTATCCACGCGCAAAGTTATGGGTAATGGCCCCTATGGTTTCAACTGCAGAACAAGTGATTGAGTTTGTGAGCATGGCTAAGAAGTTAGGTCTTGAAACTGTTGGAGTGATGATAGAGGTCCCTGAAGTTTGTGAATCAGATGTGCTTGAGCAAATCGTAGCTGCTGTTGATTTTCTAAGTATTGGAACTAATGATCTAACTCAATACACTTTGAATCATGATCGGCTAGATTCACCACTACCAGTATCAGAGGTTCGTTCTCCAGCGGTGTTGAAACTTATTGAGAGGGTTTCTAAAGCCTGCATTGCAGCAGGTAAGCCAATTGGTATCTGTGGTGAGGCTGCAAGCGATCCAGTTTCTGCAAAACTGTTTATCGAATTTGGAGTCACATCTTTATCTGCATCCCCTGCATTACTGCCTAGCCTGGCTAGAGCACTCAGTTCTTAATAGTTATGTAGATAAAATTCTTTACAACAGAAACGGTGAACTTTGTAAGAGGTCGGGAGGCGGGGCCTCGTTTTACGAAACCCGAATCTGGATCAAAAGTTGCACCATGCTTCTGACACATTAGATTTTTTCCCTGTAACTTATTCACGGCAGAGCCTTCATGGGTACACCGTTGATCAAATGCCCTAAATGTTCCTTTTCTAGGTTGAGTTACTAGTACCAATGTTTTCAAGCCAGCCACTCGGAATGAGCTCGCACCGCCAACTTTTACGGCTTTAGTTGAGCAAATCTTGTATTTCTTAGGAGCAGCTAGTGCTGAAGAGGAAATGGAACTGAGGCCGATTGTTCCAACGGCAATAGCAATCTTGGTTAGGAAAGACCTACGGCTAACTCCAGAAAGGGACTCTGTGGTCTCTTTGTGTGCCCCATCGAGAGGGCAGGAGTTGAATTCAGTCATAACACAAGGATAAGCAAGGGGTATTAGCTAACCCAGTAAATGAGAGTATCTCTTAGATAACTTTCAGGTGAATTTAGCGACGACCGCGAAGGACTGCTTGCTTTACCTCAGCGATAGCCTTAGTAACTTCAATACCTCTAGGGCAAGCCTCGGTGCAGTTGAAGGTAGTGCGGCAACGCCAGACACCTTCTTTATCGTTCAAGATATCTAGTCTGACCTCAGCTGCTTCGTCTCTTGAGTCAAAGATAAAGCGGTGAGCGTTCACAATAGCGGCAGGGCCGAAGTACTGGTTGTCTGTCCAGAACACTGGGCAAGAGGTTGTGCAGGCAGCACAAAGAATGCACTTGGTTGTGTCATCAAAACGAGCACGATCTTCTGGAGACTGAAGACGCTCAGCTGCAGGAGTATCTGAAGCAATTAGGAAAGGCTTCACATCTCTATAAGCCTGGTAGAAAGGCTCCATGTCTACAACTAGGTCCTTCTCAACTTTTAGACCCTTGATTGGTTCAACATAGATTGGCTGAGTGATGTCTAGATCTTTAATCAGAGTCTTACAAGCTAAACGGTTTCTACCGTTAATTCGCATTGCATCTGAACCACAAACACCGTGGGCACATGATCTTCTGAAGGTAAGACTTCCATCTAGCTCCCACTTGATTTTATGAAGAGCGTCTAGAACACGATCTGTTCCAAACATGGTCACATCAAAGTCTTGCCACTTAGGTTCAGCATCTGTTTCAGGATCGAAACGACGAACCATCAAGGTGACGGTGAAGGATGGGATTACACCGATTTCTT
>JBIILH010000035.1:0-9614 GCA_044232765.1 Rhodoluna sp.
GCCGAAGCAGCAGCCGAGGGAGTCAGAGACACCTATGCGATGCAACAGGTCATTAGACGCACAATTGGTACTTGGGTGAACCGCAGCCATAGACGTAGACCGGTGATTATTCCCGTAGTTATCGAAGGTTAATAAGCCCCTGGCGTAACCTTTACCGCCCTGCCTGACCTGTAATGACGGGGGTCGCTGTTATTTTGGAAGGCATGGCAACACGCAAACCTTCTAAACCACGCTCAAGACCAGCTTCAGGACGACCTAAGGCTAAGTCGCAGGCTCGCAGCAACGAGCACAACGTATTTGTGCGGGCTATCTTCTGGTTCTATCTAGCTGGTGCCGCAACGATTGGCTTCCTAGCCAGATCCTTTAGCTCAGACAAGGTTGCCAAAGATGACCGAAGAGACGGTCCGCCATTTCTGCTGTTCCTGCTAGGTGTAGCTGGGGCGATTGTCACCTGGTTCTTCGCAGGTGAACCTGGGTCTGTAGCCGCTACTTTGAATAACTACACCGGTGGTTTGCTATTTGGGCAGCTCTCAGTAGCACTGCCTGTCTTCATGATTCTCTTCTCGATGTATTTGATGAGACACCCGTCAACAGTAAAAGACAACTCAAGAGTTGGTCTTGGCTGGGTTGTCTTACTGATTAGCGTCTCTGGCTTCTTCCACCTATTCAATGAGAAGGTTCAACCATCTCAAGGAGTGGAAGCACTAGCAGCTGCAGGTGGTCTGTTCGGCTGGCTTGTGACAGTAGTTTTCATTAGCACTATGACTGTTTGGGGAGCTGGAGTAGTTGTGTTTGTTCTAGCTCTTGGATCTCTTTTGATTATCACCAATACAGCTCCAAACAAGATTCGCCAAAGATTAGCCGAGCTATACAACAAGCTTTTCCCAGGTGCTCGTGAACCTAAAGAAGAAAAAGAGCAAGAAGAAGTTGACGATGCCTTTGATGGCACTAAAGCTCCTTGGTGGAAGAGATCTAAGGAGAACGAAAAAGAAGCTTTTGATACTCCAGTTCTAACTGGCCAAGAGACAGTTAGTTTGGAAGAACTTTTCGACACAGACATCCCTGCAGAGGCAACTGAACCAGTTGCAATTGTTTCTGATAATGCAACAGAACCAATTGCCGTTGTTTCTGAACCTGCTGAAGTCGAAGCGATCGATTCAACTCCTGCTACTGCAGTTGCAGCACCAAAGCCAAAGCGAGCTTATGTACTGCCTCCGGTTTCGATTCTTGTTGCCGGTACTCCACCAAAAGCAAAGACTGCAGCTAATGACACCATCGTTGAATCTCTCGATTCTGTTTTTAAAGAGTTCGGTGTTGATGCCAAGGTGAGTGGTTTCTCTAGAGGGCCAACAGTTACTCGCTATGAAGTTGAAGTGAAGCCAGGTGTGAAGGTTGAAGCTGTTACTCGTTTGGCTGGAAACATCTCGTATGCGGTTGCTAGCAATGAAGTGAGAATCCTTGCTCCAATACCTGGTAAGTCTCTAATTGGTATTGAGATTCCTAACGTCGATAGAGAAACAGTTTCTCTTGGCGATGTGCTTAGATCATCAGTTGCTAGCCAGAGCAAGCACCCACTAACCATCGGTATTGGTAAAGATGTTGAAGGTGGGTTTGTTGTTGCCAACCTAGCCAAAATGCCTCACCTTCTAGTTGCTGGTGCAACTGGTGCAGGTAAGTCTTCATTCGTGAACTCGATGATTGCATCCATCTTGATGAGATCAAAGCCTGCTGAAGTTCGAATGGTTCTGATTGACCCTAAGCGTGTTGAGCTTGCAGCCTATGAAGGTGTTCCACACCTCATTACTCCAATCATTACTAGCCCTAAGAAAGCTGCTGAAGCTCTCCAGTGGGTAGTGAAGGAGATGGATGCTCGTTATGACGACCTCGCATCATTTGGTTTCAAGCACGTAGATGATTTCAACCGTGCACTAGTTGCCGGTGAAGTTCAGGTTCCAGAGAATTCAGCAAGAAAGCTGCAGCCATACCCATATCTTTTGGTTGTAGTGGATGAGCTTGCAGACCTCATGATTGTTGCACCTCGTGAAGTTGAAGACTCGATTGTGAGAATTACTCAGCTGGCTCGTGCTGCCGGTATTCACCTAGTTCTAGCAACTCAACGACCATCTGTTGATGTCGTTACTGGTCTAATCAAGGCAAACGTTCCAAGCCGGCTAGCTTTCTCTGTTTCTTCACTAACAGATTCAAGAGTTATCTTGGATCAGCCAGGCGCTGAGAAACTGATTGGACAAGGTGACGCACTGTTCTCTCCAATGGGAACCAACAAGCCGATGCGTGTTCAAGGTGCTTGGGTTGGTGAAGGTGAACTGGGTGCTATTGTCACCCACGTGAAGCAGCAGATGCAGCCTGAATATCGTGCAGATGTGAATGAAGTGGCAACTAGAAATGTTGTTGACGCAGACATCGGTGACGATCTAGAAGTATTGCTTCAGGCAGCTGAACTAATTATTTCTTCTCAGTTCGGATCTACTTCTATGCTGCAGAGAAAGCTACGAGTTGGCTTCGCTAAAGCTGGTCGTCTAATGGATCTTCTTGAATCTAGAAACATTGTTGGTCCAAGTGAAGGCTCAAAGGCTAGAGAAGTAATGGTGAGACCTGAAGACCTACCAACAGTCTTGGCTCAACTTCGAGGGGAGACCGGGGCAAAGGCAACCGAGGCAATGATTCAAGCAGCCGATGCAATTGATCAGAGTGCTATGGGTGCTGGAGAGTTCTCAGACTTCGTTCCTAAGGCCACCGATGATGATGAAGACGACGGCGACGCTTGGCAACTTACGGGTAGACAGTAAGAGTAGTGTTTTAGAGTGTTGAACGCAGCTAACCTTGTCACCTTTGGTCGGATTGCCGTTACACCTGTTTTCCTTTGGTTTCTTCTAACAACTTACAAAGCTGGAGACCCAGTCAATTGGATCTTGCTTTTGGCTTTCATCCTCATTGCAGCAAGCGATGGCATCGATGGAGCAATTGCTAGAAAACAAAACACAGTAACCAAGCTAGGTAAACTCCTTGATCCAATTGCGGACAAGATTCTCCTCGGTGGTTCGTTTATAGTTCTCTCAGCTTTGGGAGTTTTGGATTGGTGGATTACAGTTCTAATCCTTGTTAGAGAAGTAGCCATGACTGTTTACCGACTTATTGTTGTGAAGAACAGAGTTATTCCAGCATCAGCTAGTGGTAAGTCAAAGACAATCGTGCAAGCTATTGCAATCGGCTACTTGATTTCTCCTTTGAACAAGATGCTAGAAAACCAATTCATTGACATTGGATTATTTCTTGTCGTCGTAGCTCTCTTCCTGACTTGGTTCTCAGCCTTCCAATACTTCAAGGACTCAAGATCATGAGTGCTAAAGAGGTTCTAGACCTTCTTGAAAAGAAGGGGCTGAAACTTGCCATAGCTGAGTCTCTGACCGGTGGAATGTTATGTAGCGAATTGGTCTCTGTTTCAGGTGCCTCAAATGTTGTTTTAGGTTCTGTAGTTGCATACCAAACAGATCTCAAGTCTTCGGCCCTTGGAGTGAACAGAAGTCTTTTGAAGGAGCAAGGAGCGGTTGACCCAGAAGTTGCCGCTCAGATGGCTGAAGGCATTAGATCTAGATTTTCACTTCAAATGCTGCTGTCTACAGACCAGGTTCTAGGAGTTTCAACAACTGGAGTGGCAGGTCCTTTGGAACAGGATGGCAAGCCTGTAGGAACAGTGTTTATAGCGGTTGCTGGGGCTAGGGGAGTCCAAGTTTGGGAAGAGCATTTCGATGGCGATAGGGCTGCTATCCGCTTAAAAACAGTGGAATCAGCACTTTCACACATTCGGGAATACTTCACCAAGTAATTGGCTTTACTTCTGTGAGGCGGAATTACTGAACCTAAATTCCAAGGTAACATTCAGCAATCTAAGGGCTAAATGTCCGAAGAAGCGGGTATGTTATTCCTACAGCAATACCAGTGCACCAAGCTTTCGCTAAACTGAGCGTTCGCATCTATTTGAAAGGGGATCCACATGGCTCTAGTTCGTCAAGAAATCGGTGATGTTCTCCGTGACCTACGCCAGCAAAAGGGACACACCCTTCGCCAAGTGGCCAGCCGTGCCGCAGTAGCTTTGGGTTACCTGAGCGAGATTGAAAGAGGACAGAAAGAGGCCTCTTCTGAGATCCTGGCTTCCGTTGCCTACGCATTGGATGTGCCAATTTCCCAGATCATGCACCTTGTTGCTGAGCGATTTGAGGCTGTTGAGACAGTCGTAATCCCAGACACCGTGCCAACCGAGTTTGTTACTAGCTTCGATTCAGCAAGCATGGCTAACTCAAGATAGTTCTTAACTAGATACTGCCCCCAATATCCTTGGGGGCAGTTCTTTTTAACCCTGGTGAGCATTTCTGCCAGTAAACGGCTCATACAGGGGTTATCTTCTAAACGTGCGACTTAGTGAGTTTCAGACCCTCATGGCCGATGAATTCGGCTCTGAGTACGCTGCTGTGCTGCTTAGAGACCTAGTTCTCACAGAACTAGGAGATTTGACGGGTCAAGGAGCTTTGGCGGCTGGGATAGAACCTAAAGATATCTGGCAAGCCATTTGTAAGGCCCAAAACGTCCCAAAAGAGCGTTGGCATGGACTGAACAAAAAGCCGAGAAATAGACACGCCGAATAGATTTTTATTCGTAATTTTGTTCGGATATTGTTAGGCTATCCACATAAGGAAATTGGTAGAAGTTATCAACAGTTCAGACAGACACCAGTTTCAAAGCAGATTTTCTTCGTAGTGTCATGACAGCATAAAACCAGTCGCCAAGGCGGCAGAAAAGGAAAAGAAAATGCCATCAGCATCAGATCGCGATAAAGCCCTAGACACTGCGCTCGCGCAGATTGACAAACAGTTTGGAAAAGGCTCTGTCATGCGCCTTGGTTCCGACGAAAGAGCTCCAATTGAAGTAATCCCGACCGGTTCCATCGCTTTGGATGTGGCACTGGGAATTGGAGGACTTCCTAAGGGAAGAATTGTAGAAGTTTATGGACCTGAGTCATCAGGTAAGACAACAGTTGCCCTGCACGCAATTGCTAATTGTCAGAAAGCTGGTGGAGTTGCTGTCTTCATCGACGCAGAACACGCTCTAGATCCAGAGTATGCAAAAGCACTTGGTGTGGACATTGATGCACTTCTAGTCAGCCAACCAGACACTGGTGAACAGGCTCTAGAAATTGCTGACACTTTGATTCGCTCAGGCTCAATCGACATCATCGTTATTGACTCTGTTGCTGCTCTTGTTCCAAGAGCAGAAATCGAAGGCGAGATGGGTGACTCACACATGGGTCTTCAGGCTCGTTTGATGTCTCAAGCACTTCGCAAGCTAACCGGTGTTTTGAGCAACACAAAGACAACAGCAATCTTCATCAACCAGCTTCGCGAAAAGATCGGTGTGTTCTTCGGATCCCCTGAGACTACCGCTGGAGGTAAGGCGCTTAAGTTCTACGCTTCAGTTCGACTAGATGTTCGCAGAATTGAAACTCTAAAGGATGGCCAGGAAGCTGTTGGTAACAGAACACGCGTCAAGGTTGTCAAGAACAAGATGGCACCTCCTTTCAAGCAGGCTGAATTCGACATCATCTACGGTGTTGGCATCTCACGTGAGGGAAGCCTTCTAGATGTTGGTGTTGAGCAGGAGATTCTAAAGAAGTCTGGTTCTTGGTACACCTACGAAGCTGAACAGCTTGGTCAGGGTAAAGAGAACTCAAGAAACTTCCTTCTTGACAACCCAGAGGTAGCAAACGAAATCGAGCAGAAGATCAAGACCAAGCTTGGTATTGGTGTTCCTCGTGCGGTTGCAGATCTACCAGTTGAAGAAGTTACAGAACTCAAAGCTGTAAACAAGTAACTTGGACATCGAATCTTTCCTCAAGGACTTACCTCCTGCTGAAGGAGGGCCTAAGTACTCACTCAAGTCTGTTGATTCGCTTGAAGAGGATGTGCGCCAGGCGTTACTGAAACTCATCGAGAGAAGCAGCAAGTCTTCAGGACAACTGCGAACCCTTCTCTTGGAGAAAGAGTTTCCAGTTCAATTAGTTGATCAGATGATAGATCGATTCATCGAAGTTGGACTTATCGATGATCATGCCTTGGCTAAGGACTTCACAGAGGTTGCAGTTTCTCGAAAGTCCAAAGCCAAGTCAGTTATCGCAAGAGAGCTTCGTGCCAAGAACTTCCCACAAGAAGCTATCGATGCCGCTATCTCAGAGATTGATGCAGACTCAGAACTAGAAGCAGCTAAGAAACTTGCTGAATCAAGACATAGACAACTTTTGAAGCTTGAGCCAGAAGTAAGGACGAGAAGGCTCTCAAGTTACTTGATGCGTAAAGGCTACTCAAGCAGTGTTGTTTGGGCTGCAGTTCGTCACGCAGCTGGGGAAGTACCTAGATAAAGCTATCCCTTGGCTAAAATTGGGGAGATGAATACCAAAACCCGCAGTTATGAGGTCAAGACCTTTGGCTGTCAGATGAACGTCCACGATAGCGAGAGACTGTCTGGACTTCTTGAGGACGCTGGGTACGTTCAAGCGGCAAGTGGGGAATTAGCTGATGTTCTGGTGTTCAACACCTGCGCCGTTAGAGAGAACGCGGATAACAAGCTTTACGGCAACCTAGGTCAGCTATATGAAAGAAAACTTGAGAATCCTGACTTTCAGATAGCAGTTGGCGGATGTCTAGCCCAGAAAGACAAAGACGTAATCGTCAAGAAGGCTCCTTGGGTTGACGTTGTCTTCGGAACGCACAACATCGGATCTCTTCCAGCCCTTCTCGATAGAGCAAGGCACAACGAGGAAGCTCAGGTTGAAATTCTTGATGCTTTAGAAACTTTCCCGAGTGATCTGCCGACCAAGCGCGACTCTACTTATGCAGCGTGGGTTTCAATCAGCGTTGGCTGTAACAACACTTGCACCTTCTGCATCGTTCCTGCCCTCAGAGGCAAAGAGAAGGACCGCAGACCAGGTGAGATTCTTGCCGAGATCAAAGCTTTGGTTGCAGAAGGCGTAATCGAAATCACACTGCTAGGTCAGAATGTCAACACATACGGTGTTGAGTTTGGTGACAAAGGTGCATTCGCCAAATTGCTCAGAGCTTGCGGTGAGATCGAAGGGCTAGAGCGAGTTAGGTTCACCAGCCCTCACCCAGCTGCCTTCACAGAAGATGTAATTCTGGCTATGGCTGAGACACACAATGTGATGCCTCAACTACACATGCCTCTCCAATCAGGTAGTGATCGAATTCTCAAAGACATGAAGCGAAGCTATCGAAGCTCAAAGTACCTAGGCATATTGGATAAGGTTCGAGAGCTTATTCCAGATGCTGCCATCTCAACAGACATCATCGTCGGTTTTCCATCTGAAACCGAGGAAGACTTCCAAGAGACTCTTCGAGTTATTCGTGAATCAAGGTTTGCGATCACTTACACATTCCAGTATTCGAAGAGGCCAGGCACTCCAGCTGCTGACCTACCAGGTCAAGTTTCGAAGGAAGTTGTTCAAGAGCGTTACGAGAGACTACTCGAAGTTGTGAATGACATTGCTTGGCAAGAAAACAAACTTCAGATTGGTAAAAGAGTTGAAGTATTGGTTGGCAACAATGAAGGACGCAAAGACGATAGGACTAATCGTCTAACCGGTAGAGCTAGAGATTCTCGCCTTGTTCACATTGACTGGCCCTTAGACCTAGATGCTCCAAGACCTGGAGATTTAGTGTGGGCAACTGTTGTAGATGCTAAGCCTTACTTCCTGATTGCTGATGCTGGAACAAACCCAGAGGTTAGACGCACAATTGCTGGCGATGCTTATGACCGAGCACAAGCCGAGAGCTGCGCTGTCCCAACAGCATCAACGGCCACCAAAAAGGGAACCATTGGTCTAAGCGTTGATGTAAAAGTCAATCAGTAAAATGACAACTTCAATCAAGCCAGAGTTACTCTGCATAGTCGGGCCTACGGGTTCAGGTAAGAGCGGATTAGCCATCAACGTGGCTTTAGAGCTAGCAAAGTCTGGGATCAAAGCAGAGATTGTCAATGCAGACTCGATGCAGTTTTATCGAGGCATGGATATTGGCACAGCAAAAGTTCCAGTTGCTGAACGAGCAGGCATTGAACATCACATGTTGGACTGGCTCGATATAGCCGAAGAGAACACAGCCGCCAGATATCAGGTAGAAGCCCGCAAAGTAATTTCAGATCTCATAGAGCAAGGCATTCTTCCAATCGTCGTTGGTGGGTCAATGCTCTACATCGCAGCTCTGATTAACACTTTTGAATTCCCTGGCAGAGATGAAGCCCTTCGAGCTCAGCTTGAGCAGGACCTAATTGACCTAGGTCCTGTTGCTATGCACAAAAGACTTGAGCTATTGGATGAAACTGCGGCTAGTCGAATTGAGCCTCAGAATGGACGTCGAATTGTTAGAGCACTAGAGATTGTCATGATTACGGGAGAACCTTTTGCAGCATCGCTTCCTGATCAGTTTGAATCATTTCTTCCCGTGCTAGAAATTGGTTTGAACTCATCAAGAGAACATCTAGTTGAACGACTAGCTCAGCGAGTAAGAGACATGTGGTCACAAGGTCTGTTTGATGAAGTCAAGGGACTCGTTGACAAAGGAATCCGGGATTCCAAGACAGCCAGCCAAGCAATTGGTTACTCTCAAGCCCTTGCAAGTATTGATGGTCGTCTTACAGAAGAGGAAGCTATCGCTGAAACGATTTTGCTAACGCAAAGATATGCACGAAGACAAATGTCCTGGTTTAGAAGAGACCCTCGAATTCACTGGTTTGACTATCAAGCGGAAGATCTAGTCAATCAAGTCATGGAGCTTGTTACTTCTAGCCTCCAGTTGCCAGGCAAAGTAGGCTAAATCACATGAGCAAAGTTGAATTCACAAAAGGTCAGGGTACGGGCAATGACTTCGTACTCATTCTTGACCTGGAAGGCTCAATAGATATCACACCTGCTCAGGTCGCGAAGATTTGTGACAGACACTTCGGTGTTGGAGCAGATGGTCTAATTCGTCTAGTTCCTTCACACCTCATCCCTGAAGGTTCAGCTGCTCTTAAGGAAGAACCATCTGCCTATTGGTTCATGGACTATCGAAATTCTGACGGTTCAGTAGCCGAAATGTGTGGCAACGGGGTTAGAGTTTTCGCACGCTATCTAACTGAAAAAGGATTAGTTGATCTTCCAGAGGGTCAGGTTCTTCACATTGGAACTCGTGCTGGAGTCAGAGATATTCAAAAGAATAAAGCTGGATTTGCTGTGGACATGGGTCGATGGAAGCCAGACCCTCAGGAAGTGCTAGTGAGTGCACGAGGATTAGACGTTGCTAGACCTAGCCAGGGAATCAATGTTGGAAACCCTCATCTAGTGGTTGCTTTAGCTTCTTCTGAAGAATTGAGTTCTCTTGATCTATCAATTGCTCCAACCTTGGAACCGACACCGGAGCAAGGCGCAAACATAGAATTCGTAGTTCCTGCAGACCCAATGGTTACAAACGGTGTGGGAAAGATTTCAATGAGAGTGTTTGAGAGGGGAGTCGGAGAGACTCTATCTTGCGGCACAGGAATTGTTGCAGCTG
>JBIILH010000104.1:0-3118 GCA_044232765.1 Rhodoluna sp.
ACTTCAAAACGTATGCCACACAATGCACACTTCACCTTTGAAGGATGTTCGGGGGATTCACTACTCTTCTTGCTAGATCAACAGGGTGTTTGCGTGTCTGTTGGATCTGCCTGTCAGGCTGGAGTGAATGGTCCTTCTCATGTTCTAGTGGCGATGGGTAGAACAGAGCGAGAAGCACTCGGTTGTATTCGTATGACTCTAGGTAAAGACAGCACTGATGCTGACATTGATGCAGTGTTAGCAGCACTACCTAAGGCACTAGATGGTGCTGCCCGAGCAGGACTAACGAGTTAAGAGAGAATTAGGTAATGAAGGTATTAGCAGCAATGAGTGGTGGCGTAGATAGCGCTGTTGCTGCTGCACGTGCTGTTGAGGCAGGACATGAAGTAGTCGGTGTTCACCTAGCGCTATCTAGAATGCCTGGCACTCTAAGAACTGGTTCAAGAGGTTGCTGCACCATTGAAGACAGCATGGATGCTCAAAGAGCAGCCAACGTAATTGGTATTCCTTACTACGTTTGGGATTTCAGTGAGAGGTTCAAGCTAGAGGTAGTTGATGACTTCATTAGTGAATATGAGGCAGGTAGAACCCCTAACCCTTGTATGAGATGTAATGAGCGAATCAAGTTCGCAGCTCTTCTAGAAAAAGGTTTAGCATTAGGTTTTGATGCTGTTTGCACAGGCCACTATGCCAGCATCCTGACTGATGATGAAGGAAATCTAGAGCTACACAGATCTATGGCTCTAGCTAAAGATCAAAGCTATGTATTAGGTGTGCTAACTGCTGAGCAACTTCAGCACTCGATGTTTCCTCTAGGTCACACAGCAAGCAAAGACCTAATTAGAGCAGAAGCAGCTGAGCGTGGTCTATCGGTAGCTGCCAAACCAGACTCTTATGACATCTGTTTTATTCCTGAAGGGGATACCCAAGACTGGCTTGCAGACCGTCTAGGAAACACAACAGGTGAAATTGTTGATATGCAGGGCAATGTTCTAGGTGAACATAAGGGTGCCCATGGCTTCACAGTTGGTCAAAGAAAAGGTCTTCAGCTAGGAAGACCAGCAGTCGATGGCAAGCCTCGTTATGTCTTAGCTGTTGATGTTAAGACAAACAAGGTTGTTGTTGGTCCGCAGCAAGCTCTAGCGGTAGTTGAACTTAAAGGTAACAAGTTCACTTGGTGCGGTAAGCCTAAAGAAAACCCAGAAGTTTTCTTCCCAGCCCATGTTCAAGTTAGAGCTCATGGCGAACAGGTTGCTTGTGAAGTAGCTGTCGTTGATGGTGCGATGGTCATTAGATGTGATGAACCTATCTATGGAGTTGCTCCAGGACAAACTGCAGTGATTTACCTAGGCACCAGAGTCCTTGCACAGACCACAATTGATTACACAGTCTCGGCTGTTGACTCTTTTTCAACAGCCTCGGCGAGTATTGGCTCTAGTGTCAATGGTGCTGTTTAGGCTTATCAGGTGCCAGAGAAACCAGCTATACGCATCGCCTTTTTAGTAGACGAAATCAATAAGCACCGTCGTGCCTACTATCAGGAGAACACAGTTCTAATCAGCGATGCTGAATATGATGCCCTAATGGCAGAGCTAGAACTTCTTGAATCAAAGCATCCTGAACTTATCTCTGGCGATTCACCTACTCAGAGCGTTGGTGGATCAGCTAATGAAGCTTTCTCACCAGTTGAACACCTTGAGAGAATGTGGTCATTAGACAACGCATTCGATGATGAGGAACTAAAGGCTTGGGCAAACAGAGTTGGTCATGACCGCTTCCTTTGTGAACTGAAGATTGATGGCCTGGCGATCAACCTTCGCTATGAAAAAGGCGAACTAGTATCAGCGGCAACTAGAGGTGATGGAGTTGTTGGAGAAGACGTTACAAACAACGTCAAGACCATCAAACAAATCCCACACCGTCTAAAGGGCTCAAAGATTCCTGACGTGGTTGAAATCAGAGGAGAAATCTTCTTTGGAGTTAAAGACTTCGCCA
Source organism: Rhodoluna sp. (assembly GCA_044232765.1). Taxonomy (GTDB): domain Bacteria; phylum Actinomycetota; class Actinomycetes; order Actinomycetales; family Microbacteriaceae; genus Rhodoluna. Next base: position 1,996 of record JBIILH010000104.1, read on the forward strand.
ACCTCAACGCCGGACTGGTAGCTGAAGGTAAAGCACCTTTTGCTAACCCTAGAAACTCAGCCAGCGGATCGCTTAGACAAAAGGATTCTTCAGTAACAGCAAGTAGACCACTGCAGATGTTGGTTCACGGAGTTGGTGCTTGGCCTGATGCTCCTTTTAAGAACCAGAGTGAGCTCTATGAACTTCTAAAGAGCTGGGGTTTACCTACATCAACTAGGTACGAGGTAGTTAACTCCATTGAAGGTGTAATCAAATACATTGCCAATTTCCAAGCCCAACGGCACGATCTAGAACATGAGATTGACGGCGTTGTTGTAAAAGTTGATTCGCTTGAAGCTCAGAAGGAACTTGGCTTTACTGCTCGTGCTCCACGCTGGGCTGTTGCTTATAAGTATCCGCCTGAGCAGGTAAACACCAAGCTTCTAGATATCAGAGTTTCAGTTGGTAGAACCGGTAGAGCAACTCCTTATGCAGTTGTTGAACCAATCAAGGTAGCTGGTTCAACAGTTGAGTTTGCAACACTGCATAACCAGGATGTTGTGAAGGCTAAAGGAATTCTTATCGGTGATACCGTCGTTCTTCGCAAAGCGGGAGATGTTATTCCTGAAATCCTAGGACCTGTAGTTGAACTAAGAACAGGCAAAGAACGTGCCTTTGTCATGCCAACCAACTGTCCAGACTGTGACGGAAAGCTTGCTCCATCTACCGAAGGTGATGTTGATCTTCGCTGCCAGAACTCCGAACACTGTCCAGCACAATTGCGTGAACGCGTTGCATACATCGGCTCTAGGGGAGTGTTAGACATTGAAGCACTTGGTTATGTTGCAGCTGTTGCTCTAACCCAACCGGTTGAACCTAAGGTTGTTCCATTGACTTCTGAGGCGAATCTATTCAACCTGACTATGGATCAGTTGCTACCAATTAGAACTTATGTTTTAGATCCAGATACTGGGCTACCAAAGCTTGATGAAGATGGAAAACCTAAGATTGTTCAGTTCTTCAGTAAGACCGTGAAGGGTGAAACAGTTCCTTCGGAAGTTGCAATCAAGCTACTAAAGAATCTTGAAGAGGCCAAGACAAAGCCGCTATGGAGAATCATTGTTGGTTTGTCTATAAGACACGT
>JBIILH010000036.1:0-9475 GCA_044232765.1 Rhodoluna sp.
CAAACTCACGCTCTAGACGCTCAGTAATGATTTCAAGGTGCAATAGACCTAGGAAACCACATCTAAATCCAAAACCAAGAGCAACAGAAGTTTCAGGTTCATAAACCAAGGAAGCATCGCTGAGCTTTAACTTATCTAACGCTTCACGAAGCACTGGATAGTCACCGCCATCGATTGGATAGATACCTGAGTAAACCATCGGGTTGGGTTCTGAATAACCTTTGAGAGCTTCTGTTGCAGGCTTCATCGCAGAGGTAACTGTGTCACCAACCTTGGACTGACGTACATCTTTCACACCGGTGATTAGGTAACCTACTTCACCGACTCCTAAACCTTTAGTTGGTTCTGGTTCTGGAGATGAAACACCGATCTCCAAAAGTTCGTGAACAGCTTTAGTTGAGAGCATGGTGATTCGCTCACGAGGAGTCAGACTTCCATCAACCATACGAACGTAGGTAACAACACCTCTATAAGAGTCATAAACAGAGTCAAAGATCATCGCTCTTGCAGGAGCATTAGGGTCGCCAACAGGAGCTGGAATCTTTCCAACAATTCGATCTAGAAGATCAGCTACACCAACACCTGTCTTACCTGAAACACGAAGACAGTCAGCTGGGTCTCCACCAATAAGGTTGGCAAGTTCCTCTGCATACTTTTCAGGCTGCGCTGCAGGAAGATCAATCTTGTTCAGTACAGGAATGATCTCAAGATCATTCTCAATAGCTAGATAAAGATTCGCTAGAGTCTGGGCTTCAATACCTTGAGCTGCATCAACCAAAAGAATTGCACCTTCACAAGCAGCAAGAGATCTGCTCACCTCGTAGGTGAAGTCAACGTGTCCTGGTGTGTCGATCATGTTCATGGCATAGGTCTTGCCTTCAAACTCCCAAGGCATTCTTACTGCCTGGGACTTGATGGTGATTCCACGCTCACGCTCAATGTCCATACGGTCTAGATATTGAGCTCTCATGGAACGGTCATCGACAACACCGGTTAGCTGAAGCATGCGGTCAGCAAGCGTTGATTTACCGTGGTCAATGTGGGCAATAATGCAGAAATTGCGGATAAATTCAGGGTTGGTCTTACCCGGCACGAGTGAAGTGGTAGCACGTGGTGACAAAGGAGACCTCTTGATTTAGCTAAAAATGCAAACTGACGGCGATTGCCGTCTCCCTATTCTCCCATAAACCCTTGGAATCTAGGGCTCTTTAGAGATACTGGTGACCCGAATGGGTTGCCGTATTGCCTATAACGCTGGTAGTCTTTTAGAGATTTAGATGACAAGTTCCTCCAAATCCACAAACCTCAAGATTTTTGAAGATGTTCCGCGTGAGCGGGACAAAGCCCCTAAGAAAGTGAAACATGGCAAATATCAAGTCGCAGATCAAACGTATCGGCACAAACCTTAAGGCTCAAGAGCGTAACAAGGCTGTTCGTAGCGAAGTTAGAACCGCTATCCGTGCAGTTCGCGAAGCAGCAGCAGCGGGAGACAAGGCTCTGGCAGCAGAAGCTCTGAAGGTTGCTACCAAGAAGCTGGACAAAGCAGTTTCAAAGGGTGTATTCCACAAGAACGCAGCAGCTAACAAGAAGTCAGCTATTGCCAAGAAGGTTTCAGCTCTATAAACAAAACTTCTAAAGGACCCGCTTCGGCGGGTCTTTTACTTTAAGCGGCAGGTATCCGCTTATCTCTTCCAGCAACAGCCCCAGCGAATAGCTGTAGGAAGGTAAGTGCTGAAACAAGAATCAAACTTGAGTTCCAATCGCCTGTGACATCTCTAAGCAAACCGAATCCAAATGTTGCTGCAGCAGAGATTAGATAACCCCAACCCTGAGCAAGAGCTGATAACTGAGTTGTTTGTGTGCTTGTGCTGGCCCTTGAACCAATCAAAGTCAAAGACAAAGGGAACGTCGCCGCGAAACCAAAACCGGTAATGATGCAGGCAAGTACCAACAGATCTGGAGTAAGCCAGATCATTAGAAGACCTGTCAAGGTGAATGAAGTCATCACCATAGCAATTACAGACAGTGACTTGAACTTTCTAAAAAGCAATGAGGCCAAGAAACCAGAAGGAATACCAACAGCAGTTGTAAGCCCTAGCAAAGCTCCTGCATCAACATCTGACATGCCTCTGTCAATTAGTAGAGACGGGAACCAGTTAAGAATGGAATAAAAACCACCTGACTGTAATCCAAAGAAGGCAACAATTCCCCAGGTAAGTGAAGATCTTGCTACAGCCCTCTTCTCTTCAGCGTGAGTTGCAACAGAAGTTATCTTGCCAACAGCATTTGATCTAAATAATGGAACCCAGAAGACAATCGCCAACACTGCAGGAATAATCCAGACTGCAAGTGCTCCACGCCAGCCGCCAAGCAAATCTGATGAAGGTACGGCGATAGCAGCAGCAAAGCTAGCTGAGATGGCAAGCAGTGTCACATAAACACCCGTAATCAACTCAATACGATCAGGGAACTGCTCTCTAACAATTGTTGGAATAAGAACGTTTGCAATCGCGATGGCTAGACCTATGAGTACTGTGCTGGTTATAAGTGCTGGGAATCCACCGATTAGTCGAGTAGCCATTGCTACTGTCAAAAGAATCAGAACAAACATCACTGCTTTGTTGAGAGTGAATCTCTTGACTAAATAAGGGCTCGCGAAGGCTCCGATGCCAAAGCAAACAATTGGTAGAGAAGTCATCAAGCTCACCTGAAACAGTGAGAGCAACTCTGTTCGAACCAGCTCATCTACCAGCGGACCAATAGATGCAACAGGCGGTCTAATTGCTAAAGAAATGAAAACAAGCGATAGCAATGCCCAAATGGAATACTTAGCAGCCTTCATTAACTTCTTCCCTTATTAGCAACGAGGCTAATAAGTCTCTCCAGCGCGTAATAAGAATCCTTCTCGCCACCCTTAACTGCAAAGTCAGTCTCAGCAATTGCGTGAATAACGCGAGCGATACCTGCTTCGGTCCAGGTTGAACTTTGTGATCGAATAACTGGAAAGACCCAATCCTGAACACCAAGTAAAGCAGCATTAGCGTTTGGGTTACCGAATACTTTAGCCAGCTGTCCAATCTTCTTTGCAAATGCTCCAACAAGAACTACTGGTTCTAGACCTTGGTCTAAAGCGTGCCTTAGAAGTAAGAGAGCTACGCCAATTTGTCCATCAAAAGCCGCATCCGCAACTTTGAATACGGTGGTTTCTAAACGCCCGCCAAAGTACCTTTCAACGATTTCTGGCGTGATGTCTCCTGCGTCATCTAGTTGAAGCTGAGAAGCTGCTGCCGCCAACTCTTCAAAATCCTTATTGAAGATGTCTACTAATGCTTGAGCTGCAGCCTTTTGGATCTTTCTTCCCTTGGCGATGAACTCATTCTCAACAAAAGCAACTCTCTCTGCCTCCTTGGAAACATCTAAACAAGTTGCTTCAAGGAAAGCATCATTTGCTCTAAGGGTCTCAAGCAGTTTCTTGCCGCGAACAGACTTGCCGTTATGCCTAAATATGACAACTGCATCCTCGGATGGCTGGTTCATGTACTCGATGCCATCAGTGATCAATGCGTCTGTGCACCGCTCTACACCATCAATTACAACAAGTTTTGAGTCACCAAACAGACCTGCACTTGCAACATCAAACAATTGCCCACCAACGTAGTCAGCACCGTTTAGTTCAACTACCTCCAGGTCTTGATTCGATTGTCTGAGTTCTGCTCGAACAGATTTGATTGCTCTATCAGCAAAGAAGTCCTGAGCTCCAGATACGAGTATCACCGGGGCTGACTTAGCTAGACGCCATGGGACTACTTTTGCTGGACTCACCAGTAAAGCCTAACTTCTGCCAGCGATAGAGACCTCAAGCCCCGAATCCGTTTCAGTTATCCCGATAGCCCCCATTTCGTCCGTCCTCAGAACCTTAGTCCCGCTAAGGGCCAACGTGCCCAAAGTTCGTTTAGTTGGATGACCATAGGAGTTATCCCGCCCAACCGAAATCAAAGCAATGTCTGCATCCAAGGCTTCATAAAGTTCAGGAGCTTGATCGGCGGAGCCATGGTGAGCAACCTTGACGACAACAATCCTTGAACCGAATCCCGATTCAAATAGAGCCCGATAATCCGAGCCCATCCTTAGTTGAGCTCTCTCCCCTGAGTCGGCAAGCGTAAACATAGATACCTTCTCACTTTCCCAATACATAGATGTGCTGGCGTCATTACTGTCGTCAGCATCAACGGCACCACGACTTGGCGCAAGAACCAACCACTTGTAATCACCTAGTTGTCCGCGCATACCCTTTTCTACCTGAATCATAGGAACACCCTTAGCCTCGAGTAGCTCTTGAGCCATGTTTGCTCCCGGACGTTCATCCTTGAAAGGGGTGACTAGAGCGGTAACCACTTCCCTACCGGTAACTGCTCCAAGAACTCCTCCAACATGGTCCAAGTCATAATGCGTGAGAACCAAGAGATCAATCTTTGAAATGCCCAGCCCAGTTAAACATGAATCGATTGCTGGATTTTCACGACCAACATCAATGACCGCTACTTCCCCTCTTGAACGAACAACTAATGCGTCTCCCTGCCCAACATCACAATTCACGATTGAGTAGTCGTTCTTGTAGAAAGAATTGCCTTTGACCGCAAGTGATGAGCTGTGTGCTAAGAATGAAAGCAGAATGAGAGCAAGCAGTGCTCCTGCAGTTCGCTTGATACCTAGCTTGCTTGAACTCAAATAAAGCCAAATCAAAACAACCAGTGCAATCGCTACGCCAATCCCCAGAGTTCCTTCTATCCAACTGATACTTGCTGATGGAGCACTAGCAAATCTTTCAGCAATAACCAGAATCACTGCAGCCGGGTAAGAAGCAACTAGACAAAGCGAAGACGCGACTATTGGAAAGAGTGGCGAAATGAGACAGGCTACGAGACCAATAATCGTAATCGGAGCAACCAATGGTTCAGCAAGCACGTTCGCAGCAATTGAATAAAGAGGAATTGAAGGCTGGAGTAACAAAAGAACAGGCAAGCAAGCAATCTGAGCAGAGAGTGATACGGACACCACAACCGCCAACCAGAGTGGCATTGTTCTCTGCAGCACTTCAACCAACTTAGGAGCGAGAACCAGAAGACCCCAAGTTGCAAGAGCTGACAAGGCGAAACCAAAGTCCATTGATAATGATGGCTGATACACAAGAAGAACAACAACTGCCAGTGAGAGTGCCTCGAGAGGTGGAACTCTTCTACCTAATAGGAAACCAATCAGAACTGCTGCAACCATCACACTTGCTCGTAGAACGCTTGGCTCGGGACCAACGAGTCCAAGGTAGGCAAAGATAACCCCGAAGCTAAGCGACAGTCGGATTGATCTTCTTATTGGCAGGAGGTTGAGCAGCAATGCTGCACCAGCAAGCACAATTGCACAGTTAGTTCCACTAACTGCCGAGAGATGCGTAAGCGAAACAACTTTTAGGTTCTCCAGTGACGTATCCGAGAGTTTAGAGTCATCACCAATTGTTAGACCTGCAACTAAAGCAGAACTATCCGAACTTACTCCACACAGGTTCGCCAAGAATGAAGCCCTCATTACGCCTAGCGGATCTAATTGACTAGACGGCGAGCTTTCCAACAATGCCTTGAGAGTGCTGGAGAAACTCTCATCGCTTCTAAACGCAGGACGAACAGAGATTACTGCTCTCAACGAAGAACCAGCAGTCAATTCACTAACCTCGGAGTCTCCCGATAGTGATCCTGTTCGAGATTCCAATGGACCAGCAGAATTCACTTGAATCTTCACAAAGTACTTCTGCTGACCCGCGAAGCCTTTCTCTTCCTTTGGCGAGGAAAGAACCTTGGCATCAATAGTTACAGTCTGCCTCTTCTCTAGAACAGACTGAAAGAACGCAGGTTGGATATTCGGCTCAATCAAATTCACAAATACTGCCGCAAACAGCCAAGCAGCGATTGCTGCAAACCGAAGTATCAAAGAGTCACTAAGTCTTTGAAAGAGGCAAACAACTTATCGCCTATGCCAGCGACGTTCAGTAGGTCTTCTTTGGTTTTGAATCCACCATTCGCTGTTCGCCAGTCAATCATTCGACCTGCTAGTGCAGGACCTACTCCTGGCAACTCCTCAAGTTGTGAGGACGACGCTTGATTTAGAGAAATCAACGTTGAGCTTGGAACTACTTCGAATGAAGATCCTCCCGACTGAGAAGAGACGACTAACTGTTCGCCATCTGTCAGTGCTCGAGCCATGTTCACACTCGACTGATTTGCTTTCGATGTGAAACCACCAGCTGCTAGAACCGCATCGTAGACACGAGTGCCCGAATCCAGTTGATAAATGCCTGGAGACTTTACAGATCCAGCAACATGCACATAAATCTTTGGTGCTTGAACATCGGAGCTGGCTTCGACTGAATCAGGAGACTTCTCTAGTGTGATCGTGTTGTCTTGACCAGTACCTGAACTGAAGACATAGACACCAAAGGCAACAACAGCAAGCAAAGTGATAGTTACTTTGAGTGCTCGCGGGCTGAATTCAGCAAGAACTTCTTTCATCAATACAACCATGGAAGAACACTAAGTCAGAGAAACTAGCTAAAAGCCTGCCTCTTCGTGATTGTGAAGAACTAGCCCTTAGTTACGATGTTGATAAGTTTCGGTGCTCTGATGATTACCTTGACTATCTCTTTACCTTCAATAGCTTTCTGAACAACAGCAGATGCGTCAGCAGCTGCTTGAAGATCTGCTTCTGTTGCATCTACTGATACTTCGCAGGTGTCTCTAAGTTTTCCATTTACCTGAAGGATTGCAGTTGTTGTGCTTTCAACCAATAGCGATACATCTGCATCGGGAAGTAGAGCTAAAGCAACACCTGGCTTGTGACCAAGGATCTCCCACATCTCTTCTGCCATGAATGGAGCAAACAAAGACAAAGCCTTAGCAACTATCTCTGTAGCTTCTCTAACCGCAGCATCTGCTGGTCCTGGAGCACCATCAATAGCCTTACGAACAGCGTTAACAAGTTCCATGAGCTTTGCAACACCAACATTGAACTTAAAGTTCTCAATGTTCACACTGAAATCTCTCAAGAATGAGTGAGTTGCTTTCCTAAGTTCAGCATTGCCCTTTGAGTAGTCAACTCCAACAGGAGCTGTCACATCGTTAGCTAGTCTCCAACAACGAGCAAGGAACTTTCCTGAACCTGATGGGGAAACATCTGCCCAGTCAATGTCATCCTCAGGAGGACCAGCGAATGCCATAGTCAAACGAATAGCGTCTGCTCCATGCTCATCTAGTTGATCACCTAATTTGACAAGGTTTCCTCTTGACTTACTCATAGCTGAACCATTCATTAGAACCATTCCCTGGTTCAACAACTTGGTGAATGGTTCGGAGAAGTCAACATAGCCAAGGTCTTGTAAGACCTTGGTGAAAAAGCGTGCATAAAGAAGATGCAAGATAGCGTGTGTTACTCCACCCACATACTGGTCAACTGGTGCCCACTGCTTAGCTTCTTCTTTGTTGAAGGCTTCTGTTTCGCTGTTTGGAGATAGGTAGCGAAGGAAGTACCAAGAAGAGTCAACGAAGGTGTCCATAGTGTCGGTATCACGCTTGGCTGGCTTAGAACAGGTAGGACAAGGTACGTTTACCCAGTCTTCTGCTCCACCTAGAGGAGATGTTCCTTTAGGAGCTAGATCAAGTCCTTCAGCTGAAGGAAGTTCTAGAGGAAGTTGGTCTTTAGGAACAGGAACTTCACCACAGTCTTCACAGTGGACGATAGGAATAGGTGTGCCCCAGTAACGCTGACGAGAAATCAACCAGTCACGCAATCTGAAGTTCTTAGCTGCTTTTCCTCTGCCTTCTTTTTCAAGAATGGCAGTGATCTTTGAAATAGCTTCTGCTTTAGATAGGCCATTCAAGCCATCAGAGTTAATCAAAACTCCTTCACCAGTTGTTGCAATGCCTGTCTCAGCAGCATCTGCTTCTCCGGTGTCAACAACAGTCTTCACAGGCAGCCCTAGGGTTCTAGCAAAATCTAGATCTCTCTGGTCGTGAGCAGGAACAGCCATGATGGCACCCGTTCCATAATCAGCAAGAACATAATCAGAAATCCAAACTGGAATGCTCTCACCGTTAGCAGGATTGATTGCTACTCGACCTGAATCCAAACCTGTCTTTGGTCTATCGGTAGCTAGGCGTTCGATGTCGTTTGATTTCTTTACTTCATCAAGGTAGTTCTGGAAAGCCATACGAACATCAGGAGTGGAACCTGAAACGAGTTCAGCAGCTAGATCACTGTCGGCTGCAACAACCATGAAGGTTGCCCCATATAAAGTGTCTGGTCGTGTTGTGTAGACAGTTACTGGCTCTGTTCTACCTTCAATAACAAAATCAACTTCTGCTCCGTAAGATCTACCAATCCAGTTCTTCTGCATTGAAAGAACCTTTGAAGGCCAGTTACCCTCTAGAAGGTCTAGATCATCAAGCAATCTATCTGCATACTCAGTTACTTTGAAGAACCACTGGGTTAGGGCCTTCTTAGTAACTAGTGAGTCACATCTCTCACAAGCTCCACCAACAACCTGTTCGTTAGCTAGAACTGTCTGACATGAAGGACACCAGTTCACCATTGAGTTCTTACGGTATGCCAAACCCTTTTTATAGAACTCTAGGAACAACCACTGGTTCCAGCGGTAGTAAATAGGATCACAGGTTCTAATAATCCTGTCCCAGTCAAATGAGCAGGCATACCTTCTCATTGAAGCTTTGTGGATCTCTATGTTGTCGTAGGTCCATGCTCGAGGATCAAGGTTCCTCTTGATTGCAGCATTCTCAGCTGGAAGACCAAAAGCATCCCAACCAATTGGGTGCATGACGTTGTAACCCTTTTGAATCCAGTAACGAGCAATGACATCACCCAGGGCATAAGCCTCAGCGTGACCCATGTGTAGGTCCCCTGATGGGTAAGGGAACATGTCCAAGACATACTTCTTAGGACGGTTATCCCCTTTATTACCTGAAGCAAATGGACGAAGCTCATCCCATACCGGTAGCCACTTCTCTTGGATAGCGAAGACGTCAGGCCCAGTTGGCTCGTTGCGGTTCTCGTTCATGGTCTCAATTCAGGTTTATTTCTCAGCCTCTAGGCTACCAAACCAATAAATAACTACTGACTAACCCCGAGGGCTGAAAGTAGTGCCCTCGCCTTGAGCTTGGTCTCTAATAACTCAGCCTGAGGGTCTGAATCAATGGTTATTCCCCCACCAATACCAATAGTTGCTTTGCCATCTTCAAAGACGATAGTTCTGATGGTCATAGCAAGATCAGCAGCACCTCTATAAGAGATGTAACCAAAGCAGCCACTATAGATACCTCTTGGGCCATTCTCTAGACCTCTAAGTATCTCCATCGCTCTAATCTTTGGAGCACCAGTCATTGATCCTGCTGGGAAGCAGGCTTCAATTGCATCAAAT
>JBIILH010000129.1:0-9391 GCA_044232765.1 Rhodoluna sp.
GCTTAGATTCACATCTCCTGAGCTAATTGGATGGGTGCTGTTTCTAACAGTCCTAGCTGTTGTTCTAAATGTTCGAGCAGCAATCACATTAAAAAATGCAACCAATCCAGAGCGTGTGCCAAAGCACCTAAGAAACCGATACCTGATCTACACAGGTGTCGTGGCATTGGTCTTGGTTATTGTGGCAGTACTCGGTATGACTAATTCATCGGCTAGGGCTGCAGATAAAAAAGCTTGCTTGGATTTTGCTGCTTTACCTCTCCCTGAATACAACGACCAGGTAGACGCATATATTTCCAGTGTTAGAAGCATCGCCGACAAGACTGGTTCAAGAGACTTGAAGAGCTTCTTCGTAGATTTCTCTGATCTTTCAACCGACTACCTGTCCTTGACAATTACCGAGCCAGATAACTCGGCCAAACTGGCTCAGTATGGCGAAGCCATTACAGAGATCAAGACCGTCATTGATCAGACCTGCTCACAGCTCTCGGTCAAGTAAATCGAAACACCGCTAATCAAAAACTTAGATTCGCTTTAGCGAATACTGTTTCACTTTCCAACGAATCGTATTTATAGACTGGGGGCAAAACTAGGTCGAGGATTCGGATTCAGCGATGAACAAAGCAGTTAGTAAGTTTGTAAATTCTTCCATGGCGTTGTCTCTAGCAATCGGCTTTAGCCTTGCTGCCAGCCCAAGTGCTCAAGCAGCAGATGACTGCTTGCCAGGCTTCACCCTCACAGGCGAGATTTGCGAAAGAACCTACTCTTATGTCGACGCAGTGCAATCACTAACTGTGCCTGACGGCCTTGGCTTATTCCAGTTTGAAGTATTCGGAGCAGCTGGTGGTTCTGGTGGTTTAGATGGACCTAGTTGTGTTCGCTCTTTTGGTGGCGATGCAGGATACCTATTTGTTGAATCAGAAGACCTTTCTGGTGAGACAGTAACTTTCTATCCAGGTGCTAAAGGAAATGATGGAGCAAGCGGAGCGAATAACTCTGGCGGTGGTCTCGGAGGACAATCTCTAGTTTCTGGTCAGTATGCCGGAGGTCGAGGAGGAAATGCTGGATCAGTAGGTTCATCCGGAGGCGGAGGTGGTGGAGGAGCCGCGACTGTTTTAGATATTGGAACTGATAGATATGTTGCAGCTGGTGCTGGAGCTGGTGGAGGTTGTGCCAACTCAGTAAACGGTTCTACTCCTGGATCAACTGCAGACAGCTATACCGCAGGTACAAATGGTGGGGCAGGACTATCAACTTCTGGCAACCCTTACTCTGACGGCGGTGGCGGTGGCGGTGGCGGTGGAGGAATCCTTGGCGGCACCGGCGGGCTTCTTTATAAAGCCTCAGGAAATGAGTCAGCTGGTTACGGCGGTCACGCCGGAACAAATACTCCAGAGGGTGACTTGGTCACGATCAGTAGATACCAAGATGCATCTACTGCAGGAAAGATTATTGTTAGCTACTTCCCAGTTCTAGGAACTAAAACCTTGGCTGTGCTAACCAATTCACCAACTACTTCAAACGTGATTGAGTTCAAGGTCACTCTAAAGTCAAGTAGAGAATTCACAGCTGATGATATTGTCCTGAGTGGATCGGCAACTACTGATAAGGAACTTAAAGCAACAATCACGTCGCCAACACCTAACAACGCTCCATACGATTACTTCTTCAACGTCACAACAGAAGATCCAACTGAGAAGTTGAGTGGGACATTAGTTGCAACAGTATTTGATGTCAGTTCTGTTCCAGTTGTAGTTGACGCGGTTGCCCCCGAAGTGAAAATTAGTTTTGACAAAACAACATTGACCAAAGACGCGAAGAGCTTCACTGTCCAGTTTGAAGAGGCCGTTACAGGTCTAACTACAGATGACTTCTGGTTGGCTTCTGGAAGTGCTGTTGGCTGCCAGGTTGGTTCCGTAGCTGGTGAAGGATCTAGATACACCGTTACATTGACTGGTTGCCCTGAAGGCGTATTTGGAATTGTTTTGAATTCAAATACTGTTTCAGATGCTCTTGGTAACACAGGGCCAGTTGTGAGCTTGAACTCTGGACTATTTGGCAAAACAATTATTAGAGACACAACAGCCCCTACAGCCAATGTTGAACTTCAAGAGGGTTCATTGCAATCTAACTTGCACGTCTACGATGTTCGATTCAATGAGCTTGTCACTGGAATTTCAAAGAGTAGCTTCAGACCTTCTGTTGGCACTGCAACGGATTGTGAAGTTGGATATGTGGTTGGAAGTGGAAAGTATTTCAAAGTCAGTTTGGAAAACTGTACTGATGGAACCTTTGGTCTAACACTGCTTGCTAAATCAGCTGAAGATAGTGAAGGCAATGAGGGCCCCTTAAGCGATGTTGCATCTGCACTAGCGGAACAGTCCACGAAGGCAACAAATGTCACGGTTACACCAGGAAAAATTCCTGACACCATAGAGCCGGTAGTGGTTGAATCTATTTTTTCTGAACTGGACACGGCTACTAAGGATGCTCTAAAAGATGCCGGCATAATCGCATCTATTCCTGGTGCCCCTTCGTTGAATGTTGAGACCGATCTTTCTAATGCAACTATTGGTGAAGTCGTTCAACTATCCTCTAACCAATCGGTTGAACTTGGTTCATCAGTGAAACTCACAATTAGAGCTAGCCAAGAAATTGCAAGCGCTTCAGATGTCGTGGCCTTCTTTGAGGATGGTTCTCTCTGGCAATACCTAGGTAGGGCTTCTTTCGAGGGAACTACCGTTAGTTCCGCTGAGTTTGCAGTTGCCAAAGTTGGCCAATACAAACTGCGTATGGTCATTATTGGTAAAGATGTAGCAACCAACATGTCAATGGCAAAGGTTGCAGGGTTTGGTAAAGGCATCGGAAGATTCAGCACTGCAGTTACCGCTGAAGAAACACAACTTAGCCCTCAGCAAGTTGATGTAATCCTTCAAGGCATTGAAGGGCCTAACGGAGCTCCAACTGTAGTTGATCCTGAAGCACCTGTGGACCCTGTGGAGCCAACCCCTGAAACAACTGTTCCAGGAGCTCAAACAGATGAGAACGCTCCTAGCCAGCCATACGATCCACTTGCTAGCCCTGAAGGTATAAAGGCTGTTGCCGAAGCTGTAGGAACTGCAGTGGTAGTTGCTGGTGCGGTAGCAGGCGCTGTCGCTGCTGCCGGTGGTGCACGAGGCGGATCTAGTTCAGGCTCTAGTTCAAGCAGCCAGAACACCGATTCAAGTGAAGGCGAAATTACAACACTTGATGCAGAGGTAGAAAGCTTCACAACTGCGAGAGTCAGTTGGGGTGACAAGATACCTATCTTCAAGTTCAAGTTGTTTACTTTCCTAGACTCATTCACACACAACCTAACTGTTGCTCTAGCTAAGTTCTCACCTGTGATTTCAAAGGTTGTGAACGATGGAGCATATCTACGCTCAATCTTTGGATCAATGTGGTTGGCCGCACCTATTACTGGTGTCGCTTTAGCTATTACTGCATTGATGCAACCATCAATTGAACTCAGACCTCCAACATGGGAACTATTCCTTGCCATTGCTGTTCTAGGTATGTTTGATGCATTTGCTGGAATGTTGGCAACGGTTGTTTATTCCATAGGAATGATCAGCATGTATGGAATTAGCGATCTATCTGACGTTCGACTAATGCTTGGTGTTCTGCTTCTAGGTTTTGGTCCAGCACTAATCGGTGTTGCTTTCAGAGCAATTAGAAAACAAGCAGAGACCAGCTTCGCATATTTCTGGGATCGACTTGTTGACCTATCAGTTCTCACCTTCTTTATTAGTTGGTCTGTGTCAGCGATGGTGGCAACTCTTCCTGCTCTTGCTGGAAGAACGCTTGTTGTGGCTAACCACACAGCAGAGTTCTCACTGTTCCTAGCAATAGCAATTGGTGTTCGCATTCTTCTTGAAGAACTTGCAGCTAGAGGCTTCTCAAGACGTCTTGACACCATCAACCCAACAGAAGTTCCTGGCACATCACAACTACAGAAGGTGATCTCAACAGGTTTGAGACTGTTCATCTTCATCTTTGTGACAGCTGCCTTTATGGGCAACGTCTGGCAGGTATGGGTGGGTAGTTTTATCTTTATCCTGCCGAATATCTTGAGTTGGTTCTCAGATCGATTCCCTAACTCCCCATTGTTATGGAAGATACTTCCTCAGGGCGTTCCTGCTCTTGCACTAACGCTTATTGTTTCTAGCTTTAGCGCTGGATTAATTTCAGGGTGGCTAGAGGGAAACCCTGAGTATCCTCAGTACCTATTTATGCTGCTACCTATTCCAGTATTCCTAATTGGTCTTCTTGGAATGTTTGGTCGTGAAGGTAAAGATGGTGAAGAGCGTCCAATAATGGCACCTAAGTTACGTTGGGTCTACCGCATTGGTGGAATTGGAATGCTTGCGTTGACTATGAACTTAGCTGGAGTGCTAGTTATTTAATCTTGTACTTAGTCATCAAAGCAGCGACTTCTTTTTGTCTTGCTGTGATGAATGAGTATGTGCGATTTTGCTCTGGAGCAATGTTGGCCAAAAGATCTGGTCTGCTCTTGTATTGAGCATTTAGCACAGGCTTGATAAGAGTCGCAGCCGACTTCATGAGAGTGCTTAGCTTCATCTTTGTCGCCATTGCTGATACTGCCTTGAGTTCGGTGAGGTAAGCATTTCTGCAAGGGATGTATGAAATGCACTTTACATACAAGCTGCCTCTGGCAGTGGCTTTTGTTTGCCAAGGGTGGGTAGAAGTTTTTGACAGCAGTGGGGTGATGAAAGAGTCACCAATTGTGGTGGTCTTTCTGTTCTCTCCAAAGGTTTGGTCCACACCCCAAGGGATAAATGTGAATTTTCCTCTAGTGCTACTTCTGATGAAATAGTTATTTATGATCGGGCCGGTGTAGCCGTCCCAGTGGCCAAGGAAAGCTTCCACTGCCATGAACTTTAGAAGAGCTGGTCTATCTAAGACACTTTCCAAGCCTTTGTACCAATTGGCAGGATCTTTATAGTTGGCAACAGAGATTAGCTTGGTTAGATCATTCTTGTTCGGGGTAACCTTCCAACCATGGTCTACCAGGAACGCGCCTGACACGTTGTCTCCGCTAGCATTTCCAACTTTTAGGTCTCTAAGTGCAACACCTTCATAGATGTGCTGGGTAATGTCCTTGAACTTCTTAGCAGCAAAGTTTTCATCAGGCTGTTCTACATTTAGGTAAAGACCACGGTCAACGCCATTGACATAAACTCTTGCCCAACCAGTCTTTGATGCAGGCAGACCCATTGCATTGAACAGTGCGTAAGCCCCGTACTCGTGCAACTTGCTGCCATCCTGAGTCATCGCGTTCAGAGTAAGTCTTCTTTGTCCTAGGTAGCCATTTCCTGCAGGACCTTTAGGGAACAAAATCTTGAAGCTTGGGGTTTCGCTTAGCTTTGAAATAGAGGTGGATCCCTTGAGGCGGATTTCCATATCTAGTAATCCGCTACTTCTTCCATCCACAGACATTGTTACAGCACCAGGTTGGTAGGTCTTATATGTGTTTCGGTTGTTGAGAGCATCCACAGTTACCTGAGGAAGGGTTAGGTCCACTCTCAAAATCTTTAGGGGGTTATAAAAGTCAGTTGCCTTTAGCGTGCTCGCAGCTTGGGCAGGAGAGACTAACAGTGCCGAGCCCAGCATCATTGAGATAGAACCTGCAATGAGTCTTCTTACGCCTTTGTTTATAACCATGTGGGCTAATCTAGCATTATGACTCCAATTGACTACCCTCTATTGCTGGCAACTCTCAGCATTAACTTAGTTTTGCTATTCCTTGTGTCGTATGTGTTCTTCTATAGAAGACACAAGCGCAGAGATGTATTTGTGGCTATTTGCCTAATCAACATCACTCTTTTTGTATTGGGTGGAGCGCTAGGTACTTTCACAATCTCGATTGGTGTTGGTTTTGCTCTATTTAGCGTTATTTCAATCTTCCGCCTTAGATCAACAACACTGGGTTGGACTGAGATTGTTTATCTATTGGTAGCACTTGCTATGGGGCTAACCCTAGGTCTTCCTGCTTATGACCTTCCTGTTCAGACTCTTTATGCAGTGCTACTTGTTGCTGCTGTTTACGTCGTGGATCACCCGAAGATTCTTCCGCAAACCACAACTCAAAAATTCTCCCTCAATACTGACTATGTCGAAATTGAACCTGCAGCTCTAAAGCAGAAGGTCGAAGAACAGCTTGGGCACTCAGTAACAAAAGTTCAGGTCAGATCAGTTACCACAGCACCGGTTGGAATGAAGTTAGAAATCGAGTCCTAAATGGCAGCAAATGCTCCTAAGGCAAAGTTCGATTACAAACCTCACCCACACATAGCTGGAAGAAAGAAACTTAAGGTTTCTAATTCAGAGGAGATTCTCTCTGAGGCTGGTCCAAGAACCATAAATCAGAAACTTGGTCTAGCTATCACTAAACGTGTTGGAACAATGTGGGCCGCCTACATATTCTTCGCTCTTTCTTTGATTAGCCTGCCTGCAGTAATCATGAAGGGCGATTTAGTACTTACCGTAGGTTGGATCGCGCAGACATTTCTACAGTTAGTACTTTTACCAATCATCATTGTCGGGCAGAACATTCAAGCTGCTGCTGCCGAGAGACGTGCAGTGATGACTTACGAAGATGCTGCCGCTGTTTTGGATGAGGCAGTAAAGATTCAGAAACACCTAGATCACCAAGACCAGTCTCTGGCTCATCTAGTCACACGTCTCGAAGAGATCGAAAAGAAACTCCCTAAAAGGTAAACATGCGTTTAGTTATTGCTGACTGCTCAGTTGACTACGCAGGCAGGCTCACAGCCCATCTTCCTAAAGCCAGAAGACTACTAATGCTCAAGGGGGATGGCAGCATCCTGATTCATAGTGAAACAGGCTCATATAAGCCCCTGAACTGGATGAACCCGCCTTGTAATTACTCGGTTCATGAACCAGATGAAGAACAGCTTGGGCTAGGGGTTAGGCAGATATGGCGAGTAAGCCAAGCCAAGACAGCGGACATCCTGTGGATTCAAATCTATGAAATTCATAATGAGATCAACCACGAATTAGGTAAAGACCCAGGCCTTATCAAAGATGGTGTTGAAGCTCATCTTCAGGAGTTAATGGCAGCTCAAATAGAAATCATTGGTGAGGGGGCCAAACTGGTCCGCAGAGAATATATGACTCCTATTGGACCGGTGGACATCTTGGCTAAAGATAGCAATGGTCAAAGCGTTGCTATTGAAATTAAACGCCGTGGAGAAATAGATGGTGTTGAGCAGCTAACTAGATATCTAGAACTTATGAATAGAGATGCTGCACTTGCTCCAGTTAGAGGAATCTTTGCAGCTCAAGAGATAAAGCCTCAGGCAAGAACACTTGCTGAAGATAGAGGTATCGAATGTTTGATTTTGGATTATGAACAACTTAGAGAAGCTTCAATAGATCCAGATTCTTTATTCTGGTAATCCAGCAGCCTTTATAAATTCTCTAACTGCAATTACTCGAGCACTAGTCTTTGATGCAACGTCGATACCAGCAGCTGCAACAGCTCTGTTAACCAAGTTCTCAACTGCACGAAGTGTTGTTCCACGCTCCTGAGCGATCTGCTGGTTTGAATAGCCCTTAGCAATCATTCGAAGAACTTCGAACTGTGTGCGGGAAACATTTACAAGTGAGTGTGAAGGCTTTAGGTCATCTCTGAACTCTTCACCAACTTTGTCTCTAAGCGCAGCTTCAATTGCCTGGTTTAATACACCTGGATCTGAGAGTCGACTCTTTAGGAGGTAAGCAGCGTTTTTAGGAACAGCTTTCACATCAAAACCAAATAGGCGAGGCTCAGCAACGTGAGTAAGAAATACAAGAGCCATCTCTGGGTGAAGCTTGTTCATTGCCACCGCAAAGTCCAAACCATTAGGACCAGCTCCTAGATCAATATCTAGAATTACGACATCAACATCGCCAGCATCTGTGATTTTTCTTGCTTCTCGGGCATTAGCTGCAGTTTGAACTCTGAATCCGTCGTTGATCAACTTGTCGGAGACCAGGGCTCTAATAAAGTGCTCATCTTCAACAACAAGAACAGATCTCTGGTATTTAGTCATAACTGCCTCCTATGCGATTATTGTCCCACCAAGGTGCTTTAGGCAAAGGTAAGTATTCCAAAAAACGAACAGGACTTAAGGGCAATATAGAGTAGTAAAACCAAGAAAGCAGGAGTTAGAGATGGCCTTAGAGGATCGCAAGATATGGCGTGGATTCGCTAGCGACAACTATGCAGGTGTGCATCCAAGCCTGTTTGAAATGATGCAAGCCGTCAACGATGGCCATGAGCGTGCCTACGGCGATGACTTTGTTACCGCAGAACTTACAACTATTTTCAAAGACACCTTCGGACCAGAGGCCGAAGTGTTTCCTGTATTCAACGGAACAGGAGCTAACGTAATTGCTCTTTCGTCTGTGGTGAAGAGATGGGAATCAGTTATTTGTGCTGAGACTGCTCACATCAATAGCGATGAGGGTGGAGCACCTGAGAAGATGGCTGGCCTAAAGCTTTGGACTATTCCAACTCCTGATGGCAAGTTGACCCCGGAACTTATCAAGCCGCACCTGTTTGATATTGGTTCAGTTCACAGATCTCAGGTAGCGGTAATCAGCATTACCCAAACAACTGAGATGGGAACCCTTTACTCAATCCCTGAAGTAAAGGCGCTTGCTGACTTTGCTCATGAAAATAATCTAAAACTCCACATGGATGGAGCAAGGCTTTCCAATGCAGCGGCAGCTCTAAATGCAACCTTCAAAGAATTCACAACTGATGCTGGTGTGGACTTGGTTAGCTTTGGTGGAACCAAGATAGGAGCACTGGCTGCTGAAGCAGTTGTTGTTATCAATAGTAAAGAACTTGCTCAAAGCATCCCTTTCTTGAGAAAAACATCTATGCAGTTACCTAGCAAGATGAGATTCGTCAGCGTTCAACTAATTGGATTACTAAAAGATGATTTAGCAATCAACAGTGCTAAGCACGCTAACTCAATGGCTAAGGCGTTGGATGCTGGTGTTCGAGAACTAGCAGCTAAGTCAAACGGTCGAGTTAGTGTTCCAAATCCGACTCAGGCCAACGCTGTATTCCCAATTCTTCCGATGGAACTAATCCCTGAACTTCAAAAGGAATACTGGTTCTATATCTGGGATCACAACCTGGGACAGGTCCGTTGGATGTGTGCCTGGGACACAAGACAAGAGGATGTTGACGGTTTACTCAAGGCTTTGGCTAAAGCCCTTGGGGTTTAGACTTAGAGCATGCAACCAAACAAAATCGCGATTACCGCTGCCCCTATTGCCCCTGTTCTAGCAGAACGCTGGAGCCCAAGATCAT
>JBIILH010000037.1:0-9364 GCA_044232765.1 Rhodoluna sp.
GTTGCTCTTGCACCAATCATGGTTGCGATGCTTGAGATACCTGCTTCTCGATCTGCTCTAACATCCTGAACTGCTCCGAAGGCATGGGATGCAACTCCCCACAAAGTGAAGGCAAAGATGATGAACAGAACCTGTGGTTGAGACATGTCTAGACCTGTTAGTGACATTGCATAAATCATTGGTCCTACGAAGTGGCTTGCTGAGGTTAATGAGTCTAGGAAGCCACGCTCCTTGAAGCGAAGCTTAGGAGCACTGTAGGCAATGACAGTGAAGATGAACAGAGTGAGCCAAGCACTAGAGACTAGATCTGAAACTGCGTAGAGGTAAACAAGGAAAGGAACACAGCTAAGCACTGCTGACCAGATAGTGAGCTTGTGATACTGCTTGTTTAGAAGCGCTCCTTCGATGCCACCTTTACGAGGGTTTCTAAGATCACTCTCGTAGTCAAAAACATCATTGATTCCATACATCAGAAGGTTGTATGGAATTAGAAAGAACAGTGTTCCAACAAAGAAGGTTAGATCCATCTCTTTGTTGATTAGAAGATAGGTTGCCCCAAAAGGAAAAGCAGTGTTAATCCAGGAGATGGGTCTTGATGACCAGAAGAGTTGCTTCAAGGCTTTCATTCAGAAGACCTTGTCACTCTGGTCCAGATAATTGCTACAGCCAACACTGAAACAACTGTGTAGGCAAAGTCTTCAATAGGAGCTAGACCGAGAAGTAATCCACTGATTTTAGTTTCGTCATATCCGACAATTCCTAAAGCAATGATGACGTTATCGAATACCAATGTGATTAGAAGCATCCAGAACAATGTGTAACCAATACTTTTCCAAGGACTCTTTCTGCTGAACAGGTTCAGTGTCACAAAAGCAATGAGCATGAAGACAACATTTAGAGCAAGGTAAGTGAACTGATTCATTTAGCAGACCTCTTAGCAATTACTCTGCTCACTGTTGTGAAGATGGTTAGCGATGAGTAGTTCAATAGAAGTAAGAAGAACAGTTCTTCAATAGGGAACTCAGGAGCTAGCAAGATCCCTGATAGGTGAGATGTATCTCCTCTAAAGAAGATGCCCGTTGCAATGCCTGCTACATCCCATATGATGAAGAACACTAGAGGAGTGAAGATAGCTAGGCTGGCTGCTTTCTTATTGATCGTGAAAGCAGTCTTGTGACGCCAATCCATCAGAGCTAATCCCATTAGAGAAAGAATTAGCCCTGCTAGATAGGTATACCCTTGGGCCACTAGTTCAGGCCCTTCCAGCCGCCTTCAGCAATAGGAGCAATTTCATTCTCGGTAGGTCCGCTTGATTTGTCATCAATCATGAGCTTGTAGACAAGCTCTGCACCGATAAGACACATAGGCAAACCAATACCTGGGATTGAGTGGTGACCTGCGTAGTAAAGACCCTTAACCTTCTTGCTCTTGTTCTTAGGTCTAAAGAATGCACTCTGACGAAGTGTGTGCGCCATACCTAGAGCAGTACCTGACCAAGCGTTTAGTTCTTCAACAAAGTTTGCTGGTCCCATGGTTCTTCTAACCACAATGCGGTCAGCTAGATCTGGAATCTCACACCAATCGGCAATCTGTTCAATGATGCGATCAGCTTCTGCTTCAAAAGCAGGATCTCCTGCTCTATCAATTCCACCTCTACCAATAGAAGGGTCAGCAGCTGCTGGCACTAGAACGAATAGGTTTTCATAACCATCAGGTGCAACAGAAGAATCTGTCTTACTCGGAGCACAGATATACAAGCTAGCTGGAGAGGCAATCTTGCTCTTGCCATCAGCTTTCTTGAATACTTGAGCAAAGTTCTTACTCCAATTGTCTGTGTATAGAAGAGTGTGGTGATCTAGGTTGTCTACCTTGCCCTTGACGCCTAAATACATAAGTAGAGCTGAAGGTCCAGGAACTCTCTTATCCCAGTACTTCTGAGGCATGCTCTGGTACTTAGGTTCTAGGAGTTGAGTTTCAACGAAGTGAAGATCTGCATTGGCAACAACTACATCTGATTCATAAAGTGCATCGCCAACACGAACACCCTTTACCTGACCAAATGAGTCAACTTCAATCTTTGAAACAGGGGAGTTGGTGTGGATTTCAACACCGTGCTTTTTAGCAAGAGCTTCAATAGCTTCAATGATCTTGTAGAGGCCACCCTGAGGATAGAACACTCCAACATTCATATCGATGTGTGTCATCAGGTGATACATGCTTGGAGTCTCGTAAGGTGATGCACCTAGGAATACAGCAGGGAAGTTTAGAACCTTGCGCAATCTTTCATCCTTGACGTGCTTTGAAGAGAAGTCATACAGAGATGTGAGCAGGTGCTTCACAAATGTGCCAGCCTTCTTCACAACATCTGGATGTACGAAGGATTTGATGTTCTGGAAGTTTGTGTAGAGGAAGTGCTTATTGGCTAGTAGATAAGTCTCTTCAGCACTGGCTAGGTACTTCTGAACCTGCTTAGCTGCTCCTGGCTCTACTGCTTCAAACTCAGCTAGGTTCAAAGCCAAGTTCTCGTGCATGACCATAGGTTCTTTCTGGCCTTCGAAGTAGGTCTTGTATGCAGGGTCTAGGCGAACTAGGGCTAGTTGTTCAGCTGCTGTTGTACCCATCAGTTTGAAGAACTGATCAAAGGCATCTGGCATCAGATACCAAGAAGGACCCATGTCGAAAGTGAAACCATCTTTTTCCCAAATGTAAGCACGACCGCCAACTTTTTCTCTAGCTTCAAACAGCTGAACTTTCATTCCTGCTTTAGCAAGAATTGCTGCTGTCGCTAATCCTGCGATGCCACCACCGACGATAATTGCGGTCTTTTGGGTCATTTAGGTGTTACTCCGATCATTGCTTTAAAGAGAATGAAAAGCTTGTGAAGGTCGTTGACTCTAATGCGAGCACGAATAAGTGTCTCTGCAGGAGTCTTAGCAATCTTCTTGTTTAGTGCTTCGAACAAGAACTGAGCAGCAACTACTGCTCTTCTTGATGATTTAGGAAGTAGTGGGATAGTTCTAGCTGAGAGAGCTAGGTCCTTATAGATGTCTTCAACAAGTCTTACCTTGGTTTCTTCATTGAAAGTAGTTACATTCACATCAGGGAAGTAGCTTCTACCTAATTGTTCAAAGTCTGCTGCTAGATCTCTTAGGAAGTTAACCTTTTGGAAAGCAGCACCTAGTGCTTGAGCACCTTTTCGAAGAGTTTCTAATTCTGAAGGAGCAAAGCTCTTCTCTTGGATGAAAGCCTGAAGACACATCAGACCAATAACTTCAGCTGATCCATACACGTAGACATCAAATGCCTTCTGGTCGTACTTAGTCTTCTGAAGATCTAGACGCATTGAGTAGAAGAAAGGTTCAACGATTTTTCTGGTGATTCCGGTTTCAATAGCGGTTGCTGCGAATGCATGAACTACAAGGTTTGTACTGAAACCTAGGTTCATGGCCTTATAGGTTTCTTGTTCTAGGTTGTTTAGCTGTGAACCAGCTTCAACTCTGCTATTAGGGCCTAATGCTCCTGCTGCAGCTCCATCAACAATCTCGTCAGCTACCCGAACTAGGGCATAGATGTTCTGGACATGAGTTCTAATTGACTTAGCTAAAAGGTTGGTGGCTAGCCCAAATGAGGTTGAGTATGACCGGATTACTTCACGGCTGGAGACAATAGCAGCCTTGGTATATCTAGCAAGGCTCTCTTTGTCTAAGGTTTCTTGAGGTGTTGGCACATCTCTAGGCTAAACCACATAAAAGGCTCCCTTCTTATATGAGCGGATATTCGCCTAAACTGAGTGAATGACTAGAGATATGAAGCCTAGAAGCCGCATCGTTACCGAAGGTATCGAACGTGCGGCAGCCCGAGGAATGCTTAGAGCCGTTGGAATGGGCGATGAGGACTGGGAAAAGCCTCAAATTGGTGTTGCCTCCTCTTGGAATGAAGTAACCCCCTGCAACCTATCCCTTGATCGTCTGGCTGATGCAGCCAAGATGGGTGTTCACGCAGCTCACGGTTATCCACTTGAATTTGGCACTATTTCTGTCTCTGACGGTATTTCTATGGGCCATGAGGGTATGCACTTCTCTCTAGTTTCTAGAGAAGTTATTGCTGACTCAGTTGAAACAGTTATGCAGGCTGAAAGATTAGACGGTTCTGTATTGCTAGCTGGGTGTGACAAGTCACTGCCAGGTATGTTGATGGCGGCTGCTCGTCTAGATCTAGCCTCTGTATTCCTTTATGCAGGAACCATTGCTCCAGGCTGGGTAAAGCTCACTGATGGAACTGAAAAAGAAGTCACCATCATTGATGCTTTTGAAGCTGTTGGTGCTTGCAAGGCTGGAACCATGAGCCTTGAAGATCTAGATCGTATTGAAAGAGCTATCTGTCCAGGTGAAGGTGCCTGTGGTGGAATGTATACCGCTAACACAATGGCCTGTGCTGCTGAAGCTATGGGTATGAGTCTTCCAGGTTCAGCATCACCTCCATCTGCAGATAGAAGAAGAGATGCTTGGGCTCACCGTTCAGGTGAAGCAGTAGTTAACCTAATTGCTAAGGGCATCACAGCTCGTGACATCATCACTAAGAAGGCATTGGAAAATGCCATTGCTGTGACCATGGCATTCGGCGGTTCAACAAACGCTGTTCTTCACTTCCTAGCTATTGCTAAAGAAGCAGAAGTAGATCTAACTCTTGATGATTTCAACCGCATTGCAGATAAGGTTCCACACCTAGGAGATCTAAAGCCTTTCGGTAGATACGTTATGGCTGATGTTGACCGTGTTGGTGGAGTTCCAGTTGTTATGAAGGCTCTACTAGATGCAGGGCTGATTCACGGAGATGCTCTTACTGTTACCGGTAAGACTGTTGCTGAGAACCTAGAAGGAATTAATCCTCCTGACCCTGATGGCAAGATCATCAGAGCTCTAAACAACCCAATCCATAAGACCGGTGGAATCTCAATCCTTAAGGGTTCAATGGCTCCTCAGGGTGCTGTTGTGAAGACTGCTGGCTTTGATCTTGAGGACTTTACTGGTCCTGCACGTGTCTTTGACAGGGAAGCAGCTGCTATGGAAGCTCTTTCTGAAGGCAAGATCTCAAAGGGCGATGTAGTGGTTATCCGCTATGAAGGCCCTAAGGGTGGCCCTGGTATGCGTGAAATGCTAGCTATCACAGCAGCCATCAAGGGTGCAGGTTTAGGTAAAGATGTATTACTCTTGACTGACGGACGATTCTCAGGCGGCACAACCGGCTTATGTATCGGACACATTGCACCAGAGGCGACCGATGGCGGTCCAATTGCTCTAGTGCGCGATTCAGACTTGATAAGAGTTAACATCGCAGCTCGAACGCTCGAACTACTAGTTGAGCCGGAAGAGTTGGCAGCCCGGAAAACTCAATGGGTTCCTTTAGAACCCCGATATACCCGTGGAGTCTTAGCTAAATACTCGAAGCTGGTGCATTCAGCAGCCGAAGGTGCTTACACCGGATAACACAGGTTTGGTTTTACCAATCAAGGATGAATTATGGCTAACGAAACGTTAACAGGTGCTCAAGCAATCGTAAGAAGCCTTGAGCTTCTAGGGGTAACCGACATATTCGGTTTACCTGGTGGAGCAATCCTGCCTACCTATGATCCTCTAATGGATTCAGCAAAGATTAGACACATCCTTGTTCGTCACGAACAAGGTGCAGGTCACGCTGCTGAAGGATATGCATCAGCATCAGGAAAACTTGGTGTCTGTATCGCTACCTCTGGTCCAGGTGCTACCAACCTAGTAACAGCTATTGCTGATGCACACATGGACTCTGTTCCGCTGCTTGCAATTACTGGTCAGGTTAACTCAACTTCTATTGGTACCGATGCTTTCCAAGAGGCAGACATTGTTGGTATCACCATGCCAATTACTAAGCACTCTTTCCTTGTTACAAAGGCACAAGATATTCCAGGTGTGTTAGCTGCTGCAGTTCTAATTGCAACTACCGGTAGACCAGGACCTGTTCTTGTTGACATTGCTAAGGATGCTCAAGTTGGAAAGATGGAATTCATCTGGCCACCTAAGGTAGATCTTCCTGGCTATAAGCCGGTTACTAAGCCTCACGGCAAGCAGGTTCAAGCTGCTGCTCAACTAATCAAAGAAGCAAAGCGTCCTGTTTTGTATGTTGGTGGTGGAGTAATTAGAGCAGGAGCTTCTAAAGAACTTCTAGAGCTATCAAAGATCATTGGTGCACCGGTAGTTACAACACTGATGGCAAGAGGTGCTTTCCCAGATTCAAATGAGCAGAATCTAGGTATGCCAGGTATGCACGGAACAGTTCCTGCTGTTACTGCTCTGCAGAAAAGCGATCTGCTAATTA
Source organism: Rhodoluna sp. (assembly GCA_044232765.1). Taxonomy (GTDB): domain Bacteria; phylum Actinomycetota; class Actinomycetes; order Actinomycetales; family Microbacteriaceae; genus Rhodoluna. Next base: position 6,352 of record JBIILH010000037.1, read on the forward strand.
CTCTTGGTGCAAGATTTGATGACCGTGTTACAGGTCAAGTAAAGACCTTTGCCGTTGGAGCAAAAGTTATTCACGTTGATATTGATCCTGCTGAAATTGGCAAGATTCGTTTTGCTGATGTTCCTATCGTTGGCGATGTCAAAGAAGTTCTAACCGAACTAAATGCAGAACTAATTGCTGAACTAAAGGGAACTAAGCCAGACATTGCTGAGTGGTGGACATTCCTAAATGATTTGAGAACTCGCTACCCACTTGGTTACACCCAGCCAGATGATGGCAAGATGTCACCTCAGTATGTAATTAGTCGTATTGGTGAGATCTCAGGACCAGAAGCAGTATTTGCTGCCGGTGTTGGTCAGCACCAGATGTGGTCAGCTCAGTTCATTAAGTATGAACGTCCTAACTCATGGTTGAACTCTGGTGGAGCTGGAACTATGGGTTACTCAATTCCTGCTGCCATGGGAGCAAAAGTTGCTGAACCAGAACGTCTAGTTTGGGCTATTGATGGCGATGGTTGTTTCCAGATGACTAACCAAGAGTTAGCTACTTGCACGATTAACAACATTCCAATCAAGGTTGCCATCATCAACAACTCTTCTCTTGGAATGGTTAGACAGTGGCAGACACTGTTCTATAACTCAAGGTATTCAAATACAGATCTAAACACTGGAACAGACACCATCATGGTTCCTGACTTTGTGAAGTTAGCTGAAGCATATGGCTGCCTTGGTATCAGAGTTGAAAAAGAAGAAGACGTTGATGCAGCAATCAAGCTAGCCATTGAAACTAACGACCGTCCAGTAGTTATTGACTTCATCGTTGGTAGAGATGCAATGGTATGGCCGATGGTTCCAGCTGGTCTATCAAACGATGCTGTTCAGTTCGCCAGAGATACCAGACCCGTCTGGGAAGAAGGGGAGGAGGAGTAAATGTCACATCACGTACTATCTCTTCTAGTAGAAGACCGTCCAGGTCTACTAACCCGTGTAGCGGGTCTATTCGCTCGTCGTGGATTCAACATTGAGTCTTTAGCTGTAGGAACTACCGAAGTTGAAGGCCTATCTCGCATCACAGTAGTTGTAAGCGTTGATGGACTTCCTTTGGAGCAGGTAACTAAGCAGCTGAACAAGTTGATTAACGTAATCAAGGTTGTTGAACTAGAGCCTGAGACTACTGTGCAGCGCGACCACATGCTTATCAAGGTTAGAACCGATGCTTCATCCAGATCTCAGGTGCTAGAAGCAGTAACCTTATTCCGTGCTCGCGTCATCGATGTTGTGAGCGATTCTTTAATTATTGAAGTAACTGGCGAAACAGCAAAACTTCAAGCATTTCTTAAAGTTCTCGAACCTTTCGGCATCAAGGAATTGGTGCAGTCAGGTGTATTGGCTATTGGACGAGGTTCAAAGTCAATTACTGAGAAGGTTCTTAAGTAATTTCAAAAACAAAAAAACAAGGAGAAAACAAATGGCTGAAATCTTTTACGACAAAGATGCCGATCTATCGCTGATCCAAGCAAAGAAGGTAGCTGTAATTGGTTACGGTTCTCAGGGACACGCACACTCACTAAACCTGAAGGACTCAGGCGTTGATGTTGTTGTTGGTCTTAAAGAGGGATCTGCAAGCAAGGCAAAGGCTGAACAAGCAGGACTTAAGGTTCTAAACGTTGCTGATGCAGCTGCTTGGGCAGATGTAATCATGATTCTTGCACCAGACCCACGTCAGAGAGACATCTATGCAAACGAGATTGCACCTAACCTAACTGCAGGTAAGGCACTTGTTTTCGGTCACGGATTCTCAATTCGTTACGGCTTCATCAAGCCACCGGCTGATGTTGATGTATTCCTAGTAGCACCTAAGGGTCCAGGACACATCGTTCGTCGTGAATACCAGGACGGTAGAGGAGTACCTAACCTAGTTGCTGTTGAGCAGGACTTTACCGGTCACGCAATGGAACTAGCTCTTTCTTACTCAAAAGCTATTGGTGGAACCCGAGCTGGAACAATCAAGACAACTTTCACTGAAGAAACAGAAACTGACCTATTCGGTGAGCAGGCTGTTCTTTGTGGCGGAGCATCACAGTTGGTGCAGTACGGTTTCGAAACTCTTATCGAAGCTGGTTACCAGCCAGAAGTTGCTTACTTCGAAGTACTTCACGAACTAAAGCTAATTGTTGACCTTATGTATGAAGGTGGAATTGCTAAGCAGCGTTGGTCAGTATCTGACACAGCTGAATATGGTGACTACATCTCAGGTCCAAGAGTTATTGGCCCAGAGGTTAAGGAGCGTATGCGCGATGTTCTAACTGACATTCAGGATGGAACATTTGCTAACCGTTTCGTAGCTGACCAGGATGCAGGAGCACCTGAGTTCCTAGCTCTTAGAGCAAAGGGCGAGGCTCACCCAATTGAAGCAGTTGGTCGCAGCCTTCGTAAGCTCTTCTCTTGGATCAAGAACTCAGATGATTACCAAGAAGGTAAAGCAGCTCGCTAAAGATTAACCAAGTAAGCCCTCGTCTTTGTTGACGAGGGCTTTTTTGTTTAAGCTTTGAGGGTATAAACCTCTTCAATGATTCCTGAGGAGTACTGTTTCTCATCGGAGAGCTTGAAGTTGTCATAGATAGAGTCATCTTCAAATGCTGGAGTTCCGTTCCCCAGTTCTTCAGGGCAAACGAACAATCTCATGGTTGTGATCAGGTTCGCCTTGAGTAGTTGCCTAACTACATCAGCTCCACCCATCACAAATAGTCTGCCTGGATGGTTCTCTTCAATAAGTTCAACTACACGTTCTATTTCACCTCCGGTGAAATAGATGTTCTCCTGGACTACGTTTTCGTATAGTTCTGGGATGTGGGTTAGGACGTAGGTGGGGAGAGGTCTTGGGCCCTGAACTCCACTTTCGATCTCAAAGTCAAAGGTTGCCCTGCCCTGCAGAATTGCTGAGGAAGTGCTTACTAGGTTGAAATAGCCGTAGTCTTCCCCAGAAGATAGGTACTTCTCAGCCCAAGACATAT
>JBIILH010000038.1:0-9300 GCA_044232765.1 Rhodoluna sp.
AGGTTTCAGCTGGAAGCAAGCTAAAGGCTGCTGTTAAGTAATTTAGTTTCACAAGCAGGCGACGCACTTCGGTGCGTCGTTTTGCTTTAACTTAGGCTTGTTCAATGACCACAATCAAAACTATTAATTGGGTAGCTGTTACTTCCCTATTAATAGTCGGCACAGCACTTGGTTTGATTGTCGGAATGTTCACCGGTGGCGCAGCTATGCCAAGTGAGCTGGGTGACACAGGAGAGGTGCTTCGTTGGGGAACCCCTGCGTTTAGATCCATAAACAACATTGCTCAAGCAATCACAATCGGATCACTAATCTTTATTGCTTTCTCTCTAGGAGAGAAGAGCAAAGCATTTACAAAAACACTTTCTGTTGCAGCAATTGCAGCAGCTGTTTGGGCACTATCCGGAACCGCCTATTTGCTTTCAACATTCTTGATGGTCACCGGATCAGAAGTTTCAGGTGGAGAGAGTTTCACCCAACAACTATTTGTTTTTATAACTGACATTGAACTTGGTCAGATGTTGGCTCTCAACACGGCTGCTGCTTTTGTGTTGTCTATTTCAACATTGTTAGTTAGAAGACTTTTCAGTGTTGCAGTGTGTGGTGCGATTGGGTTGTTGTCTTTAGTTCCTGTTGCACTTAGTGGGCATGCTGCTGGAACAGCCAGTCACTCGATGGCAGTTAACTCACTTGGTATTCACCTAGTCGGTATAAGCATCTGGGTTGGTGGACTAGTTGCAATTGTCTTTGCATACAAGGCAGATCCTGTTGTATCGATTGTGAAGAGATTCTCTTCAATTGCCCTTGTTGGTTTTGGATTGGTGATTGTCTCCGGTTTTGCGTCAGCTCAGATACGTATCGGAACAATAGAGAACCTATTTGGAACAGGTTATGGACAACTTGTAATTCTAAAGACACTAACTTTTATTCTTCTAGGAATTATTGGGGCATTCCATAGAAGAAGACTGCTTGGGTTGATTGAGGTTGAGCCTAGAAAGTTTTGGCAGCTAGTAACAGTTGAATTTGTAATTTTCGGAATTGCTATTGGCTTAGGAACTGCACTAGCAAGAACACAGAATCCGATCTCTGACTCTCCTACTGGAACACTTACACCTGCAGAGATTCTTACTGGAGCGAAGCTGCCACCAGAACCGGGCATGTGGACATGGGCAACTACATTCAAGCCAGACATTCTTTGGCTGTTGATTTGTGCTGCTCTTGCTGGCTTCTATCTAGTTGGTGTTTGGAGACTCAAGAAACGTGGTGATAGTTGGTCTTGGAGTAGAACTGCTTCATGGCTAGCTGGAGTTGGCCTTCTTGCATATGTGACTAATGGTTACTTCAGTGCTTACGAACAATATCTATTTAGTGCACACATGCTCTCTCATATGCTTCTAGCAATGGGAGTACCAGTTCTACTAGTTCCTGGTGCGCCAGTTACTCTGATTTCAAGAGCGGTAGCTAAGCGTCAAGATGATTCACGAGGAGTTAGAGAGTGGATCTTGTGGGCTGTTCAAACTAAGTACGCTCAATTCATTTCACATCCATTAGTTGCAGCAACTATGTTTGCAAGCTCGCTTGTTGTGTTCTACTTCACACCACTGTTTGGTTGGGCAACCAGAGAACACATTGGACACCAGTGGATGATTGTTCACTTTGTAATTACTGGTTATCTATTTGTTCAAGCAATCATCGGTATTGATCCAGGGCCATCAAGGTTTGGTTATCCGCAGAGACTGATGTTGATGATTGGAACTCTTGCCTTCCACGCATTCTTTGGTCTTGCTGTGATGAGCTCAACTACATTGCTACTACCTGACTGGTTCGGAGCCATGGGTAGAACTTGGGGAGATAACCCACTACTTGATCAACAAACAGGAGGAGCTATTGCTTGGGGCATAGGTGAGCTTCCAACAGCTGCAATTACCTTGATTGTTGCTTTCCAATGGGCAAGATCTGATGCCAGAGATGCCAAGAGACTAGATAGAGCTAGTGATAGAGGTGGCAACGAGGATTTGGCTGAATACAACCGTATGCTTGACGCTCTGGCCAAAAGAAAACAGGATCCAAGGAACTAATTGTCAACGCTAAAACTTTCTATAGAACAACTTGCTCTCTATCAATACATAGAGAAAGACGGCCAAACAGTTTTCGTAACCGGTAGAGCTGGAACTGGTAAATCAACCCTGCTTGGCTACCTAAGAGATAACACCGGGCAGAAAGTTGTAGTTTGTGCTCCTACTGGAGTAGCTGCCTACAACGTAGGTGGAATTACTATTCATTCTTTATTTGGGTTTCCTTTTGGAGCTCTAACTCCTGGTGATGTTGCTAAGCACCTAGGCAGAAGACAAAGAGAAGTTCTAAGAGAAATAGACATGCTCATTATTGATGAGGTCTCTATGGTTTCAGCCAACCTTATGGATGCCATTGATGTTGCTTTGAAGGTAGCTAGAGGAAAACCAAAGGTTCCATTCGGTGGTTGCAAAGTAGTTATGTTTGGAGATCCATATCAGCTAGCACCGGTTCCAGCTAGAGGGGAAGAACTAGCCAAGCTTTATGAAATGGAATATAGGTCTCAGTGGTTCTTTGACGCGAAGGTGTGGTCTAGTGAACGCATGGAGATCTTTGAGCTAGTTGAAATCTTTAGACAGAGAGATCCTGAGTTCAAACAGATTCTTAACTCGATTCGTGTTGGTGAAGTCAATCAAGAAATTGTTGACAAGATTAACGCTGCAGGAAACAGATTCCCACCTCATGAAAATGTAATTCGTTTAGCTACAGTGAACAGCACAGTTGATGCAGTTAACTTTGCAAGGTTGCAAACACTACAAACCGAAGAGAGAGTTTTCAAATCTTCATTTGCTTCAGGTGATGCAAGTTCATTTGGTTCTACTCTCCCTGCTGAGTCAGAGCTTCATCTAAAAGTTGGTGCTCAGGTTATGTTCATCAAGAACGATGATCAGAAGCCAGTTAAGAACTCAGAAGGAACTATGAGTTGGAGATGGGTTAATGGAACTATCGGCAAAGTAGTTTCATTCGGTGAAGGCAACCAAGTATTAGTTGAAGCAGACAACGAGATTCACACAGTAGGAATGAGCACCTGGCAAAAGGTGCGTTATCTAGTTGAAGAAGACTTCAATGAAGAAACTGGAAAGTTTGTTGAAACACTCGTTCCTGAAATTCAAGCTGAATTCAGACAGATACCTTTGCGTCTTGCTTGGGCAGTCACTGTTCACAAATCTCAAGGTCAAACCTATGATGAGGTGACAATTGATATGGGTAGCGGAGCTTTCTCCTCAGGGCATACCTATGTCGCATTGAGCAGAGTGAGATCTCTTGAAGGGCTTTATCTAACTAAAGCAATCAGGTTGAAAGACATTCAAGTAGACCCAACAGTTGTTGAGTTCATGAGTGGGGCTAGAAGCCTCGTGAAAGATGACCCTCTGGGCTAAGAGTTCAACCACCAGTTGATTGGATGTTCAACTCGATGACCCCACCAGGTCTCGTTATGTCCTGTTCCAGGCCATAGTTCAGCACGGTAGTTCACATCCCTAGACCAACCTGCTTTATCCATAGCCTCAACAAACTTGAAGTGCCAATGGAAGTAGGAAGCATCAAGTTCAATAGTTCCGCAGTCACTATAGACACGGACTGAATCAGGCTTTCCTAGACCCTTGATCAGAATGTCAATAAGTTCTTGCCCACCTAGAGGCCAGCTAGTGGATAGGGCTAAGGCAGTTCCGAAAACCTTTGGATGCCTCATGACTCCATAAAGAGTCGCAATACCGCCAAGGCTTGCTCCTAGTTGAGCTGTTCTTTCAGGAGAGAGCTTTAGTGAATAACGTCGAGCTATCTCAGGCACTAACCTCAGAGCCAGCATGTCCTGATATTCATTACCTTTGTAATTAATATCAGTTGGACGATGGATTGGATCAACTTGGTTCAACAACTCAGGATGAGCTTTCAAGATGTCTTCTGGAATTAGTTCATTCATGCGAAGTGAATCATCGATTCGATGAACTCCAACAAAGATTGGCAACCTGCCATTGACGGCAACTACTCGCCCACTAGTAATAGCTTCAGGTATACCCCAGTTTTGTGCATTCCAAGTTTGAGTCTTATCCATCAGGAAGTTTCCACCATCATGAGCAACAACTAGTGGAGTAAGTTCGTCCAAGAACTTAGGAACCCAAACATCAATTCGTCTACCTTCGAATTCAAATGTTTCAATGCTTCCCTTAGGTGATGGAGTTCCAACTGGAACATCATGAACTTTCTTTGAAGAACGCTTTACTCCGTTTGCTTCTCTTTCTAACTTAGAAAGATGTAATTCACGCATTCCTAACCAGAAAGGAAATACAAACGCAATTGCAGTTATGAAGCTTGATAGCGCATACCAAACAATGTTTTTCATACCAATCCGTCTAGATTCGATGAACATGAATGGGACTGCAGCGAATGCTGTGATGAGTAGATCGAGAGCAAGAACTAGATCTACTTCTGAAGCAAACCATGAACCAAAATAGTCCTGAGCCTTCATGATCGCGATGGTGTTGAAGTACCAGGCGGTGATTAATCCAACTCCAGCTACAACGAAGTAGAAAGCTGCTCTTTGATTCCTGTTAATGTTCTTCAAGTTGGATTTCTTCCCTAGGTAAATAATTTAGACTTGAGCAAATGAGACCTCTTAGCAATTTTGTCATTGCCCGCAGCAAACTTTCCCTCTTTGGCTTTATAGGCCTTATTTTGCTGTCTCTAATTGGTGGTGTTCAGGCATTCGGCAACCTTTCAGGTGGTGGCTATAGCAATCCAGGCTCAGATTCAGCCAAAGTAGCTGACATCCTGGTCAAAGACTTCAAACTCAATGAACCAGAGGTAGTTCTAATTGCAGACATGGGTAGAAGTGTTGATGACCCAGAATCAGTAAATATTGCAGGTCTAGTAACCAAAGCTTTAGAGAAGGTAGAAGGCGTAGATAGCGTTAGCTCCTATTACTCACTAGGAAGCCCATCAAGCCTTCGTTCAACTGACGGTAAGGCAACCTACTTCTTTGTTGAATTAGACCCTGAAGTGTCTATGACTGAAGTTTCTGGTGTTATTCAAGACCAGTTCACTGGTAAGAACTATGGAGCAACTCTTTACGTTGTTGGTGTTGGAGCTGTCACCAGTGAGGTTAATCACACTATTGAAGCAGACCTAATTAAGGCAGAGTCAATTGCCTTACCTCTAGTAATGCTTCTGATGATCTTTGTATTTGGTTCTGTTGTTGCAGCTGGACTACCAATCATGATTGCCGTGTTAACCATTCTTGGTTCCTTCTTCTTTATCTGGATCTCTTCTCTTCTTACAGAAACCTCTACATTCTCAGTGAACCTGGTTACGGGTCTAGGTCTTGGTCTAGGTATTGACTATGCCCTCCTGATGGTCAACCGCTACCGAGAACAACGACAGCAGAAGCAAGACGTTTCTAAAGCTGTTGAGGTAACAATGATGACCGCAGGTAGAACGGTGTTCTTCTCGGGTATAACGGTTGCTCTAGTTATGGTTGCCTTGAACTTCTTCCCCCAGACCTTCCTAAAGTCCTTTGCTATGGCGGGACTAGTGTCTGTTTCTCTAGCCGTTGCAGCAGCTTTGATTGCTCTTCCAGCATTACTAAACCTTCTTGGTGACAAGCTAGAGCGTTGGCCTTTGTTCAAGCACCGCCCAACTAAGGATGTTGGTTTCTGGTCAAAGCTTGCTGTGTTTGTGATGAAGAGACCGGTAGCAATCATTGTTGTTTCTGTTATCGCCCTAGGTTCTTTGGCATCTCTTGGATCAAACATCAAGCTTGGTCTAATTGATGACCGCATCTTGCCACCTGATAACAGAGTGGTAGTTGCAACAGACCAGATTCGTGAAAGATTCTCTGGCCGTGAAGGTTCACCTGTTGAGATCATGGTTAAGAGTTCTAACGAAGAACAAATTACAAGTTTTGCAACAAAACTTTCTAATCAAGAGGACATCGTAAGAGTTCAAACTTCTGAAGGAGTTTTCTCAAAGGTAGAAATGTCTGAAGGTGTATTCAGTGATGGAATGCTAATTCCAGGAACTGAAAACTTATTCAAGGATTATGTTGGCGACACTTGGACCCGAATTGTTGTTATAGCTGACGTTGAACCTAGAAGCCCAGCTGGTGAAGAGATGACACTTAGCTTGAGAGAACAACCAAACAACTTCTCAGAGATTCTTGTTGGTGGTTCAGCTGCCTCATACACAGACTCACTTCTTGGAATTACAAATAATCTTCCATGGGCTGTGCTCTGGATTGTTGTTACAACGTTGATTCTGCTGTTCCTCTTCACAGGATCACTAATTCTTCCAATCAAGGCAGTACTTCTAAACTTCCTATCTTTGTTTGCAACTCTGGGTTTCCTAGTTTGGGTATTCATGGATGGAAATTTGAAGTGGCTACTTGGTGACTTTGCTACGCCAGGAACGATCGATTCATCATCGATTGTTTTAGTTGCAGTAATAGCTTTCGGCTTATCGATGGACTACGAGTTATTCCTGCTTTCAAGAATCAAGGAACAACACGATAAGGGATTGAACACAAATGATTCCGTTGCACTTGGTCTGCAGAGATCTGGACGCATCATCACAACAGCTGCTCTAGTTCTGGCATTCTCCTTCGTTGCTTTTGCAACAAGTGGTGTGAGCATCATGAAGATGCTTGGTCTAGGAATTGCTTTTGCTGTGTTGCTTGATGCAACAATCATTAGAGCATTACTCGTTCCTGCATTGATGAGACTCTTTGGAAATGCTAACTGGTATGCACCTAAGTGGATGTTGTGGATTCAGAAGAAGGTTGGCTTAGAGCACTAATCGTCGCTCTTTAGATCTTTCTTTAGATGCTCAGCTAGTTTGCTACTGAGTCTTAGATACTCAAGTAACTCTGCGTCTGTAAAGACACTGAACAGTTCAGACATCTTCTTTTCATGCTTAGGCATCATTTGTTTTGCCTGTGCTTCAGTCTTGGCTGTCACAGAAATCAGGTAAACGCGCTTATCGTGAGGGCTTACCTGCCTAGTAACCAGTCCGTCCTTTTCAAGGGAATCAACAAGTCTGGTTATTGCTCTAGGGGTTACATCCAAAAGCTCTGCTGCTTCCCCCATAGTCAAGGTCTTGTGTCTAACCAGAACAGCAATCAGCATCAACTGAGGAGCTGAGCCTTTCCAGCTCACATCAATGTTTCGCTCCAACCAGCGAGAGAACAGGTGTCCTAGGCGAAGTGTTACGGCAGCCCCTAACGGACCTCGTTTGTTCTTGGGAACCTTGTTTAAAGCATCAGCCTGGCCTTCGAAGACTCTTTTGAGTTTCTCAGGAGGAGTGATACGTCCCTCTTTGTCGCGCATAGGTTCTATTTTGCCTTACACACTGCGAACCAACCACACCCAAAGAGAACTTAAGGGTAACCTTTTGATTATGTTAATGTCAGACAGAGATATCAGATCCCAAATCGAAGCAGGCCGTATTGGTCTAGACCCACTAGAGATGAGCTTGTTACAGCCATCCAGCATGGATGTTCGTCTAGATAGGTTCTTCCGCCTATTCGATAACCACAAGTACGCGTTCATCGATCCAGCAGTTGATCAACCTGATCTAACTAGATTGATTGAAGTTACTGCTGATGAGCCTTTCATCCTGCACCCAGGTGAATTCGTTCTAGGTTCAACCTATGAGTTTGTAACCCTGCCTGATGACATTGCAGCAAGACTTGAAGGTAAGAGCTCTCTAGGAAGACTAGGTCTCCTTACCCACTCAACAGCAGGCTTTGTTGACCCAGGCTTCAAAGGTCACGTAACACTAGAACTTTCTAACACCGCAACATTGCCAATCAAACTATACCCAGGCATGAAGATCGGTCAGCTTTGTTTCTTCCAGCTATCAAGTGCATCAGAGACACCTTACGGTTCAGCTAAATACAACAGCAGATACCAAGGTCAAAGAGGCCCAACAGCTTCACGTTCATTCCTCAACTTCTATCAAACAGATGTTGGTAATGAACCACTAGAACAAAAAGATTAAGCGATAAAAAGAGCCCGTCCAAGTGGACGGGCTCTTTTTATTTCGAAGCTTACTAATCCATAACTTGAGGTTGAGGGTGAACTCTCAAAAGCAGAATTAATCCAACGACAAGCAGAACGAGAATTCCAAGAATTCCGAATAGTGCTGGGTTTGAAGCTCCCGCTGCGGTAGCTACTGTAAGAGCAAATACCCACAAGGTAGGAGACAAAACCGAAGCCGCTCTACCTGTTGTTTGGTAAAGACCAAATACTTCTCCCTCTCTGTTTACAGGGGCAAACCTAGCGACGAAGGTTCTGCTGGAAGCTTGAGCAGGTCCCACAAAGAGAGTTAACGCTAGACCGAAAACCCAGAAAGTGATTGGTCCCAGGCCTGCAAAAACAAACACGCAGGTACCAGCAACAATCAATCCAATCAATGAGACAACGATGACTCGTCTTGTTCCAATCTTGGTATCGAGCAAACCTCCGAGAAATGCACCGATGCCGGCAACTATGTTGGCACCCACTCCATAAAGAATCACACCTGTGGCATCAAAGCCGAATGCCACTGTTCCAAGTATTGCTCCGTAAGTGAAGATACCTGCGAGACCATCGCGATAGATCGCACTTGCGATCAAAAACTTTAGAGCGTCTGGATTAGTTTTTCTCAAACCAACAATTTGCTTGAATAGAGCTCGGTAGCTGTCAAGAACTCTCTCACGAGCAATAGGGCTCTTGCTCTTTTCAAGCTCTGGAACAAAGAGGATCAATGGAATTGTAAAGACAACCATCCAAGCAGCAGCGAATAAGAAAATGACTCTGATGTTTAGTGCATCTTCTTCACCAGGGAAGACCGGATGTCCAGGAAGATAACAAAGGACTAGAGAGACCAACAGCAGAATGATTCCGCCGACATATCCAAGTGCCCATGCCATACCCGATACACGAGCCATTGAAGACTCAGTAGTAACTTGTTTCAGCATCGCGAAATAGTTAACAAAAGCGGTTTCTTGAACAACGCTTCCTATTGCAAACAAAACAAGTGCGAAGATGAAGAATTCTGGCCTAGGCTCAACAAAGAACGAGGCGAGCATGACTAGAACAAGGAGTCCTGTGTTTACAAGCAACCAGAACTTTCTTCTTCCAGAAGTGTCTGCTCGTCTACCGAAAACAGGAGCTGAGAAAGCGACTATCAATCCCGCAACTAGTCCGGCCCAACCCAATTGCGTTGCCAACACAGCTCGCTCAGTGGAAGCAACTA
>JBIILH010000105.1:0-3047 GCA_044232765.1 Rhodoluna sp.
TGGCATCGGGTGTCATGGATTGAGAACTAGTCTTAGTAATAGAGAATGTCATGTGAGTAATCTAAATCACACGAGCCCCAAAACGAAGGACATAAATGAGCGACCAGAAAAAAGATCTTGGATCAAAGACCCAAGGTAAAGGCCGAGCAACCCCAACACGCAAAGAGCGTGAAGCTGCCAACATAAAGCCACTGGTCGGCAACAAAAGCAAAGAGGCTAGAGCCGCTGCAAAAATTCAGCAAAGGGATGCTCGCCTAAAGGCTCGAGCTGCCATGATGGCCGGCGATGAGAAGTACCTTTTGGGTAGAGACCAAGGACCTCAGCGCAAGATTGCACGTGAGATCATCGATGGTCGCTACACCCTCATTGAAGGTCTAATGCCTCTCATGGTGGTGTTCCTATTGGTTACTTCTGTCACACCAGCTGCAGCAAACACCATCATTACTTTTGTAATGATCATTGCTTTAGTGGTTGTCAGCATTGAAGCAACTTTGATGCACAAACTTATTGGTAACCGAATCAAGGAAAAGCTTGGAGCAACTACCAAGATGCAAAAGGGTACCTGGTTCTATGTATTCACTAGAGGTATGCAACCTCGTCCACTAAGAATTCCAAAACCTGCACCAAGACGTAAGAAGTAATTCAAATACCTAATAGTTTTCAAGGAGAGAAATGAAACATCGTTATCTAGGCAACAGTGGTTTCAAAGTCAGCGAATTGGTTTATGGAAACTGGCTAACTCACGCAACACAAATTGAAAACGATGCAGCTTACGCAACAGTGAAGGCAGCCATTGAAGGTGGAATCACTTCTTTCGATACCGCAGATGTTTACGCTAACCAAGCAGCTGAGACTGTTTTAGGTGATGCTCTCAAAGGACACCGCCGCGAAGGTTTAGAAGTGTTTACTAAGGTTTACTGGCCTGTAGCGGAGCGCATGCCTAACGACACAGGTCTATCCCGCAAACACATCATGGAATCAATCAACGGTTCTCTAAAGCGTTTGCAAATGGATTACGTAGATCTTTACCAAGCACACAGATACGACGTAGAGACTCCCCTAGAAGAAACTATGCAGGCATTTGCTGAAATCGTTCGCCAGGGTAAAGCTCTTTACATCGGTGTTTCAGAATGGAATGCAGAGCAGATTCGTGCTGGACACAAACTTGCAACCCAGATGGGCTTCCAACTAATTTCAAGCCAACCTCAGTATTCAATGCTGTGGCGAGTTATTGAAGCTGAAGTAATCCCAACTTGTGAAGAATTGGGTGTTAGCCAGATTGTTTGGTCACCTATGGCTCAAGGTGTTCTAACTGGTAAATATCTTCCAGGTCAGCCAGTTCCAGCAGGATCAAGAGCATCAAATGAGAAAGTAAACAGCTTTATCCAAAAACTTCTCACTGACGATGTTCTAACTAGAGTGCAGCAGTTGAAGCCTCTTGCAGATGAACTAGGTCTAACTATGGCTCAGTTTGCATTGGCTTGGGTTCTTCAGAACAAGAACGTTTCTAGTGCAATTGTTGGAGCAACAACTCCTGAGCAAATCACCAGCAACCTAGGTGCTGTTGGAGTTGAAATTCCGAAGGAAATCATGGACAAGGTGACTGAGCTTATGGCTCCCATTGCTGTGACCGATCCTCGTGAAACTAAAGCTCCAGAAACTCGCCTAGTTTAGTTTTTGTTTACTGCCCTAGCCCATAGTGGGCCTAGGTAAACAAAACCGGTGTAACCCTGAACCAGATTCGCACCTGCATTTAATCTCTCTAGCAGTTGCTCGTGAGTTTCAACACCACCAACAGAGATGACAATCTGGTTTGCATTTAGGTTTTTACGAAGTACTTTCAGCACCTCTAACGAACGATCATTAAGCGGTGGACCAGACAAACCCCCCGCACCCATGGCTGCAACATCTGATGCTGTTGTCTGAAGATTCTCTCTAGAAATGGTTGTGTTAGTTCCAATTACTCCAGCAAGATTCAATTCTTTTGCAAGATTGGCAACTTCAATAATGTCCTCATCAGCAAGATCTGGAGCAATTTTCACAAGTACAGGCTTACCCAGAGACTCAGCAATAACTGCTTGAAGTATTGGGCGTAGTGAAGCTACCCCTTGAAGAGACCTTAGTCCCGGAGTGTTTGGTGAAGAGACGTTGACTGCAATGTAGTCAGCGTAAGGAGCTAGAAGTGCTGCACTCTTTTCATAATCTGCAACTGCATCTTTGACATCAACAACTCTGCTTTTTCCAATGTTGATTCCAATTATTGGAAGCTTCTGATTTGATGAAAGGAGTTTTTCTAAACGCTTGGCAATTACCTCTGCTCCGTCGTTGTTGAAACCCATGCGATTGATTAGTGCGCGGTCCTTCTTCAAACGAAACAGTCGAGGGGTTTCATTTCCTGATTGCGGGATGGCTGTGACTGTTCCTATTTCAACGTGTGAGAAGCCAATCTCCCCTAGCGCTCTAATTGCAATTGCGTTCTTATCAAACCCAGCTGCTAAACCAAAAGGTCCTTCGAAGCTCAAACCCATCGCCTCTACTTTGGTGCTCTTGATCTTCGGTAATAATTTTGTGAGACGAAGAGCTGATGCTGCTCTAATTGCAAACATCCCTAGATGATGAGCTGTTTCAGGATCTAGTCTGGACAGGAATAGGCGAAAGAGCGTTGGGTAAATCATTCTCTTAGGTTACCTTTACCTTCGACTAATAGGCGGAAATGGAAATGGGTCGACTTCAGTTTTGAAGTCGACCCATTCTCAATTTAGATTTAGCTGCAACCGCTTGTTGATCCACAACCTTCGCAGACGTGGCATGAGCCCGAAGGTCTCATCTTGATTCCACAGCTGAAGCAAAGAGGCGCATCAGATTCGGTTCCCTGCAGCATGTCAAACAGTTCAGCTGAAGAGTGAACCTGACGAGCAGGCTCGGTGTGAACTTCTTCAACCTTTAGTTCGATTACAACTGGGGTTTCAACAACTTCAGCTGCTTCAACAGGTGACTCAGCGATAGCTGGGTATGAACCAGCATCAAGAGTTGCTGTGCGCTCTGAA
>JBIILH010000039.1:0-9224 GCA_044232765.1 Rhodoluna sp.
ATTCCATACCCTTGCAATAGTTGGGTTGCAGTGTGACCTCGTTGACCTACCTGACAGAAAGCAATTACCTTCTTGTCTTTAAGCTCTTCGATGTGTTCTCTCATGACGTTTACTTCGATGTTTCTAGAACCTGGAATATTTCCTGCGGTATGTTCAGTAGGAGTTCTAACGTCAATCAGTGTGAAACCAGCTGCTACTTGTTCATCAATCTGATCCCACTGAATAGTTTTAGTTTTTCCGGTGAAGACGTTGTTACCTAGATAACCTGCCTGGTTGATTGCATCTTTAGCAGAACCAAACTGCGGAGCATATGTAAGTTCAAGATCCATTAGGTCATTGATAGTTAGCCCACCCTTGATTGCAGTTGCAATAACATCGATACGTTTATCAACACCTGCTTCACCAACTGCTTGCGCTCCTAGAATCAATCCAGTTGTTGGATCAAATAGAACCTTCATAGACATTGCAGTAGCACCAGGATAATAACCAGCGTGATCGCTTGGATGAAGGTGAATAACTTTGTATTCAACCTTTTGTTGTTTTGCACTCTTCTCACTAAGACCAGTCATCGCTAGAGCAATACCGAATGCTCCGATGATGCTTGTTCCAAGAGATTTAGTTGATCCGGTTGGAAGACCGTAGATAGCATCAGCGATTGCACGACCATGTCTATTTGCAAGGTTTGCTAATGGAATAAGTCCATAGTTATCACTTAGGAAACTTTGCTTCTGAGCAGCATCTCCACCTGCATAAACATTTGCATCACTAGTTCTGTGATTCTCATCAACCCAGATAGCACCAGTCTCACCAATAGTTAGGCCAGCTTCTTTAGCAAGTGTTGTTTCAGGAGTGATACCTGCTGCATTAATTACAAGAGCTGCAGGTAGAACCTGTCCATCAGTTAGTACTACAGAAGTTGGAGTTACTTCTTTCACTGTTAGTCCTAGGTGCATTTGAATACCAGCTTTATCAATTGCTTTTTGTAGTGGCTCAGCAATTTCCGAATCAAAGGTTCCCATAACCTGCTTGCTGCTGTTCACAAGATGAATCTTGTAATTTGCTTCATGAAGGTTTTCAGCTACTTCAATACCAATGAATCCAGAACCAATGATGACAGCTGTCTTCTCGGCGGATTCATCCATACTTGCTTTGATGCGATCAACATCCTCGATGTTGCGAAGTGGAATAGCTCTCTCGCCGCCAGGAACTTCTAACGCTCTTGGCTTAGCTCCTGTTGCAATGATGAGTTTGTCGTATGAGTCTGTGTGTTCAACACCTGCTTCTGTGTTTCTTACACGGATGGTCTTGTTTCCAAGATCAATGCTCAGAACTTCACTGTTGACCTGGACGTCCAGGTTGAAACGATCTTTTAGGGACTTAGGGGTCTGTAGTAAAAGAGCAGCTCTGCTGTCGATTACACCGCTTAGGTAGTACGGCAAACCACAGTTGGCGTAGCTAACGTTGCCACTCTTCTCATAAACGGTGATTTCTGCGTGCTCGTCTAGACGACGAAGTCTTGTCGCAGCTGACATACCGGTGGCTACTCCACCAACAATAAGAATCCTCATTATGCCAACGCTAAGAAAGCCTTTTCGAGAGCCTTCTTGTTCTCACTACCGGTTGGCTCAGCTGAGCATTTCTCCATGGCCGTTGAAATCACAATAAATCCTGCACGCTGAAGGGCGGTGTTTGCAGCAGCTAGTTGGTTTAGTAGCTCTGAGCATTCGCGGCCCTCATCGATCATCTTGACGATGCCTTGGATCTGACCTTGGACACGCATTAGGCGGTCTCTAGCCTGTTTTAGTTCCTGTGGTTCGATTTGCATTATTTGCTCCTTATGCTGATAGTATACCCCTAGGGGTATAAGAAAGGTTAACAAATTATGCGAATTACAAAGATTTTCACAGGGCTAGCTTTGGCTGTAACAATGCTGTTCACAACAACTGCTTGTTCAACAACAGAAGCAATTGATGCTTCAACTGCAACAGCGATCATTGACGTTAGAACAGTTGAAGAATTCAACGCAGGTCACCTCGAGGGTGCTGTCAACATTCCTGTTGAGGTTGGCGACTTCGTGGGAGCGATTTCTCAGCTAGATCCAGAAGGTACATACCTCATCTACTGCAAGTCAGGTAGACGTGCAGGTGTAGCAATTGACCAGATGACACAGTTGGGTTTCACTGATATGTCAAACCTGGGTTCTCTTGAGAACGCAGCTTCAGTTACTCAGTTCCCAGTTGTTCGCTAATTAGGAAATATCAACAACTACAGGAACGTGATCTGAAGGGCCTTCGCCTTTTCTTTCGTCTCTAACTATTTCTGCTGATTGAACTCTAGTCGCGAATGCATCGTTACCGAGGATGAAGTCGATTCGCATTCCTTCATCTTTCGGGAATCTAAGTTGTTGGTAATCCCAATATGTATATCCATCAGGAATTAGTGGTCTAACAACATCTTGCATACCTACTTGTTCAAATGCATTGAATGCATCACGTTCTGCTTCTGATACGTGCGTCGAACCAATGAATGCATCCATGTCCCAAACATCTTTATCTAGTGGCGCGATATTAAAATCTCCCATTAGAGCAAGAGCTTGATCTGGTTCATGCTCTAACCACTCTGCTGTTACTGCAGCAAGACGATCAAGCCATTCAAGTTTGTATGTGTAGTGAGGATCATCAAGTGTTCTTCCATTAGGAACATAGAGAGACCAAAGTCTCACATCACCAAAGGTTGCACCTAGTGCTCTAGCTTCTTGAGCTGTTTCAGGACCAAAGCCTGGCATTCCAGGGAAACCAATCTCAACATCTTCTGCAGGTATCTTGCTTGCAAAAGCAACACCATTCCATTGGTTCAAACCATGCAGGACTACGTGATATCCAGCGTCAGTAAAGGCCTGCATAGGGAACTGCTCTGGTTTGCACTTGATCTCCTGCATAGCAAGAACATCGATATCAGCTCTCTGCATCCAGTCGATTACTCTGCCGACACGGGTTCGAATTGAGTTCACGTTATGAGTTGCTATGCGCATTGTTTAAACTTAAGACATGACTGATACTTCTAGCACCAAGCACCGCCTGATTGAACTAATTAAAGAGTTAGCTGTTGTACATGGCAGAGTGACTCTCTCCAGCGGTATCGAAGCTGATTACTATGTCGATCTTCGCAGAGCAACTCTTCACCATGAAGCAGCACCACTGATTGGGCAGGTAATGCTGGACATGCTTGACGCTAATGGGGTTAATGACTTTGTAGCTATCGGTGGTCTAACAATGGGTGCTGATCCAGTTGCAACTGCTGTTATGCATCAGGCTGCTAATAGAGGTAGAAGTATTGATGCTTTTGTAGTTCGTAAGCAAGCTAAAGCTCACGGTATGGGCAGACAGGTTGAAGGACCTGATGTTAAAGGTAACCGAGTTGTTGTTGTTGAAGATACTTCAACTACTGGTGGTTCTCCACTTACTGCAGCTAAAGCTTTAGAAGAAGCAGGAGCAATTGTTGTTGCTGTTGCAACTGTTGTCGATAGAGACACGGGTGCACAAAAAGTAATCGAGGATGCAGGCTATAAATACTTCACAGCCGTCACCCTCGATGACTTACAACTTCGCTAATTATTTTTTAATTAATTGACCTTGACCCTTGAATGTTCGATATTGAATCCAGTCAACCTTTAATTGAGCTTTTTGAATTGTTTCATCCAGTGCTCCACCATCGAAGTTTCCTCCGGTAGCTAGGTTCAGGATTAAGTAGAACTCAGCATTGAACACCCAGTCATTCGGAGCAACTGAGGTTTTTGTGTGTGAGCCAATAAGTCTTCCATCTACGTAGAACTTAATTGAGTTAGGCAACCAGTCGACACGGTAGGTGTGGAAACCAGCACTTAGAGGAGTGTTACCAGCTGAGTAGTAAGCACTTAGAGCGCTTCCACCTGAGTAGTCAGGTCCGTGCAAGCTAGCTACAGAAGTGAATGGATCTGATCCTCTAGTTTCAACAATGTCGATCTCACCACATGAAGGCCAACCATCACAGGATGAACGTGGAACACCTAGCATCCAGAATGCTGGCCACATGCCAACACCTGCAGTTGTCTGAATTCGTGCAGAGATGCTGCCGTACTTGAAACCAAGCTTTCCTCTGGTGACAATCTTGGCACTTGAGTAGAGGCAATCTAGGTATAGGAAACAGCGATACTGGTCGTCTGGGTTGTTTTCATCCAGCTTGATGGCTGTAATAACCAAATGGCCCTTGCCGTTGGTCGAGATGTTGTCACGCTTATTGGTGTAATACTGCTTCTCATTATTACCCCAGCCATAGCCATCGCCAATGTCGTAGCTCCAGAACTTACTGTTGACAGGAGTTCTTGATTTCTCGCTAAACCACTGAGCCCAGAGAAGCTTCTCTTTAGCTGGTTTTGTCACTGTAGGGGCAGTTGCCTGGGCACTGACTGATCCTAATGACAGGGACAAAATTGCAATCGATGCTGCAATAAATCTGATGCGAGTACTTTTCTTCACGGCTTACCTCTTCTGCTCCTATGAAAGACGTCTTGGCTGAGAAACAGCACCAAGAATGATTACTTTTTGGTAACAAATAGCCTGATTACGCCTTCTCAGATTGCTGAGAAACCGCTTTCACGCTTAACTTAGTATTACTGTGAAACCGCTTTCGCAGTTTACTACAAACCTTATTATCGAGGGCGTAGGCCTCCCCAGATAGTTATCGCACAATAACTAGACGGGGAGGCACCCACTCAGTAGGAGAATGACATGTCTAAGAAGTTTGTTTCGATCAAGGCAGCAGCCCTTTTGGCTACTGCGACCCTAACAATGGGTGTTTTAGGTTTTGTTTCACCAGCTGCAGCTGAGATTGACTGCAGGAACGCCACAGTCACAGGTAACGGCTGTATCGTTCTGACAGTCAACACATTTGGTGACGTCATTCAGCCAGCACTAGTTGCTGAGTACAGAAAGCTTCGCCCAGACGTGAAGCTTGCTATCAAGAAGTCTGACCTGGATGCCCTAAACGGTACCGGTCTCTTCACCCAGTGTGCTGCTGGTGGAGCGGGTAACCCAGACATCGCCGCCGTTGAGATCTCATACTCCGGCTTCTGGCGTGCATACCCACAGTGTTTCGTTGATCTTCGTACTTTGAGAACCACTACAGGCAACAAGAACGCTAATGACATCAAGAAGGACTACCTTTCATGGCGTTGGGAGCACGGTGTTGGCTACAACGACGCTGTTATTGGTATCCCAACAGATGTTGGAGGCCTAGAAGTTGCTTACCGTTGGGACCTTTTCAAGAAGGCGGGACTTCCTTACACAAGAGCATCTGTGAGCAAGGCATGGTCAACCTGGCCTAAGTTCATTGAGTTTGGTAAGAAGTATGTTGCCAAGCTGACACCTGCCCAAAGAAAAGCAAACGTTGGTTTCATTGACAACATTGGAACCATTTACCCTGCGATCATGAACCAGGGAACTGAGAAGTACTACAGAAACAACGGTACTGACCAGGGTCTATTGATTTACAAGACCAACAAGCAGCTAAAGACAGCTTTCGACACAACCGTTGCCGCTAGCAACGCGAAGATTGGTACTCGTATCGGTCAGTTCTCATCTGACTGGAACGTAGGTATGTCAAAGGGTACTTTCGCAGCCATGCTTGCACCAGCTTGGATGATGGACTACATCAAGGGCCAAGCTCCAACAACCAAGGGTAAGTGGGATATCGCAAGCGTTCCTGGTGGTGGTGGAAACATGGGTGGAAGCCAGCTAACCATTCCTAAAGGCGCTAAGAACGCTCAAGAGGCATGGAACTTCATCTCTTGGTATTTAGCACCTGCTCAGCAATTGAAGGTTTTCAAGACTTATGGTTTATTCCCTTCAACTCCATCTCTATACACAAACTACGCGCTAACTAGCTTCAAAGACCCATTCTTCAACAACGCACCTGTAGGAAAGATCTACGCAGATGGTGTTAAGAAGTTGAAGCCGATCTTTGAAGGAAAGCTGCAGCGCTGTATTGACATGGCTATGGGATCTGCGATCTCACTTGTTGCAAATGGAAAAGAAAAAGTGCCATCCAAGGCATTCGCAACAGGTATGGCCGCAGCCGGTAAGTGTAAATAGCTACTAACGAAAGATAAGAATGTCACAGACAACTGTGGGTAAAGCTCGTGTGAGCAAACCACCTTCACCGTGGAAGCCAGCTAAGCCACAAAGAAAAGCGAACAACGCTAACGCTGTTCCTTCTCTAAACGGCAACTGGGGATATCTATTCACGGCACCGTTCTTTGTGATGTTCCTTATCTTTGGTCTAGCTCCGATTCTCTACTCCGTGTACATCGCATTCTTCAACTGGGATGCTTTGGGTACACAGGAATTTATTGGTCTAGCTAACTTCGATGAACTGTTCGTTGACACCAGATTCTGGAACGCACTGCTAAACACTCTAGATATTTGGTTGCTGTCAACCATTCCAATGTTGATTATCTCTATTAGTCTCGCAGCTATCTTGCATAACCCGGCTTTAAGAGGATCGACATTTTTTAGAACCATCCTTCTAGTTCCGAACATCACTTCAGTGCTTGCTATTGCGATTGTGTTTGGTCAGCTATTTGGTCGTGACTTCGGAATGGTGAACATCATCGTTGGTGCTTTTGGTTTTGAGCACATTGACTTCGTTCAGGGAACTACCTCTTCACACGTTGCTATTGCTTCCATGATTGTTTGGCGTTGGACTGGTTATAACGCACTGATCTTCCTGGCTGCAATGCTTGCAATTCCTAACGAGCTGTACGAATCAGCATCACTTGATGGAGCTGGAAAGTTTAAGCAGTTCATCTATGTGACATTGCCTTCACTTCGTAACACCATCACCTTCGTTCTTATCGTTGGAACTATTGGTGGTCTTCAGGTGTTCGCTGAACCACTAATTCTTGGTGGATCATTCAACGGTGGTGACTCAGGACAGTTCTCAACTCTGACACTGTTCCTCTTCGAGCAAGCATTCGTTGCTTATAAGTGGGGATACGCAGCTGCTATTGGAATCATGATCACTGTGATTGTTGCAATCGTTTCAATCATCAACTTCTTCATCACACGCAAGTTAGCGGGTGATGGCAAATGAGTCAGGTAGCAGTGAAAGAGCAAACATTGCCAAGACCACCGAAGAACAAAACTCCTCGTTGGCAGAAGATGGGCATCACCGGTTACATCGCCCTCGGTATTGTTACATTCCTATCGATCTTCCCGTTCTACTGGATGTTCATCGTTGCATCAAACGGAACTGAAGAAATTAGCAAGATTCCACCGACACTAGTGCCTGGTCCCCGCTTCTTCACTGTTGTTAGCAATGTGTATGAAGCTCTTCCTCAGTTCAACCAAGCTCTTCTAAACACTGTTTATGTTGGAACAGTTGTTGCGTTAGCTCAAGTTTTCTTCTCCGCAATTTCAGGCTTTGCTTTTGCGAAACTGAACTTCCGTGGGCAGAAGTTCATGGTGCTCTTTGTAATTTTGACTATGATGCTTCCAAGCCAACTCGGAATTATTCCTCTATTCATAATCATGGGAAACCTTGGACTTATTGACTCCCTTGGTGCCTTGATTATTCCTGCTCTTGTAACGGCCTTCGGTGTGTTCTGGATGCGACAGGTAATTGATGCTCAGGTGCCTAACGAATTGCTTGAAGCTGCCAGCATCGATGGTGCGGGTGTTTTCCGTGCCTACTGGAGCATTGTTGTTCCAATCATTTCTCAGAGCGCATTCGTTCTAGGCCTGTTCTCATTCTTGGCAACGTGGAACGACTTCCTATGGCCACTTCTTGTATTGAATACTCCAGAGAACTTCACGGCACAGGTTGCTGTTAACCAGTTGAAGAGTAGTTATGCAATTGACTATGCACTAAACATGGGTGGAGCATTCCTATCTACCGCTCCTCTACTAATTCTGTTTATCTTTGTTGGTAGAAGACTTGTTCGTGGAGTTATGGATGGGGCGGTGAAGGGCTAATTATGAGTTTTCCAGAAGATTTCAACTGGGGTTCCGCTACAGCCTCTTACCAAATTGAAGGTGGATTTGATGACGGAGGTCGTACGCCTAGCATTTGGGACACTTTCTCAAAGACTCCTGGAAAAGTAGTTAACGGTGACACTGGTGATGTTGCTTGTGATCACTACCACCGCTACCCAGAAGACATCAAGATCATGAAAGATCTTGGAATTCAGTCCTATCGCTTCTCTCTTGCCTGGCCAAGAATTATGCCTCAGGGCACAGGAGCAACAAACAAACATGGAATTGATTTCTATGACCGTTTGATTGATGGACTACTAGAAGCTGGTATTCAGCCAACTGCAACTTTGTATCACTGGGATCTACCTCAGACACTTCAGGATAAGGGTGGCTGGGCTAACAGAGACATCGTTCAGCAGTTTGCTGACTATGCAACTGTTGCAGCTGAAAGCTTTGGTGATCGCGTTGCTAACTGGATCACAATCAATGAGCCATGGTGCGTAACCTGGCTTGGACACTTTGTTGGAGTCCATGCTCCTGGTTTGAAAGATCTTGAAACTGCTGTTGCAGTTGCTCACCACACAGCTCTTGCACACGCAGAAGCAACCCGTGCACTTCGTGCCGTTAGACCTGAGATTCGTAGCGGTATTACTTTGAACATGACTAACTACCGCATTGATGATGAGAACAACGCAGAACTACAAGAACTTCGTAACTACTGGGATTCAAACATCAACAAGTGGTGGATGGATGCTCAGCTTCACGGAACCTATCCTCAGAACCTAGTTGAACTTTATGGCGACAAGCTTTCTAAGGTTGTAAAGCCAGGAGATATGGAAGCGCTAAAGATAGACAGCGAATTCCTTGGCATCAACTACTACTCAGACTCCTTCCTAAACACTCCAACTGCAGAACAGGTTGAGAAGAACGAAGGAACATTTGCTTTCCCTATCAACTCAGATGGAACCCCGCCGGGACCTCTAACTGACATGGGCTGGCCAATCACTCCAACCGGTCTTACTGATCTTCTAGTTCGTATCCACAACGACTGGCCAGAGATTCAAGACATCGCAATCACCGAAAACGGCGTTGCCTACGGAGATGAGCCTGACGAAAAGGGCGAAGTTAACGATGACCGAAGAGTTGATTACTTGGTCAACCACCTCGCAGCGGTTAGCGATGCTATTGATCAAGGGGTTCCAGTGAAGAGCTATT
>JBIILH010000131.1:0-2971 GCA_044232765.1 Rhodoluna sp.
GTCTCTCAGGAGTCCACTCTCTGCGAGGTGCTCGCTCATCACGAGCTGGTCTTGAATCAGACCATTCTCTTCTTGGAGCACGATCATCACGAGCAGGTCTTTCAGGAGTCCACTCTCTACGAGGTGCACGGTCATCACGCTGAGGGCGTTCTGATGACCACTCTCTTCTAGGCGCTCTGTCATCACGTTGAGGTCTTTCAGGAGTCCACTCTCTACGAGGTGATCTTGAATCTGATCCTGCACGAGAAGCGTTTCCGCCTGTACGAGCATTACGGCCAGCAAATGATTCTCTTGAACCACCTGGTGTCCACTCTGGACGACGATCGTCGCTACGAGCTGGACGGTCATTACGTTGTTCACGGATTGGACGAGCATCTCTTGAAGGACGGTCGTTTCTAACTTCTCTTAGAGGACGAGCGTTTTCTTCACGATAATCTCTCTTGTCTCTACCTCCTGCAACCGGAGCTGCTGAAGTGTGACGAGGCTTACGAGACGCCGGGGCAGCGCTAGCTGCACCTTTACGATGGGTAGTTTTAGCCGCGGTTGCTCTAGGCGCGCGCGAATTAGTGCCGTTTTTAGGCATGTTTTTATTCCTTTATAGTGTGTGGCCTTTGTAGGAGTAGTACTTAGGCGCATGGACTAGTCGAACTGCGCTGACCCACACACGAGAAGAACATCTGCAACACGGCAGATTCTCACAAATAGGAAGACTGGCACATTTATCTTGTTCAGACCAAAGGTTCGAACTATGTGCTGCAAACGACTACTGTCAGGATTGCCTGACTAACAAAGCCTAACGGAAAGGTAACGTTTTGCCTATAGGCAATATTTAGGCTATTTCTAGAAGTCTGAGGCAGCTGAAGCGATCAGAACAATAAATAGGATTAGCCCGGTTAGGAAGCTCAAACCCACGAATACGTAGCCGAGGATCAAGCCTGCTGTAGCCATCCCCTTGTTCTGAGTACTCAACTGGCCCTTTTTCATGTAGCTAAGAGAAAGGTGTCCAAGAATAATCCCAGCTAGCGGGACAACGAAAGCACCAATAAGAGCAAACATAGGAAGGTTAGAGTATGAGCCAGAGTCTCTTACTGGAGCAATCGGCTGTGCCTTAGGCAATCCCAACTCATTTACTGAAACGCTTTGAATAGGTGTGGAGTTGCCATTCTTGGAAGACGACCAAGCTAGAACTGAAAGCAAAATTGCTATCAAAAGCAATCCCGTTGTAAGCCAAGCTATGAATTCTTGTCCGTATCCTGGGAAGAAGTAAATTTCAGTCCAATCACCTATTGCCATCGCGATTCCTTGCAAAATCCAAGACAAAACATAAAACAGAACAAAAATAGATGCGCCTAAAAGTGGCTGCAAAATTGCTTTCTTAGAAACTATTCCTAGAACGGCTGCAGCAACTGCAGCTAACGGAACAATCGGAAGAAGCAACAAATAGTGGAGGTTTACCAGTCCATTGGGAATCCCATAATCAAAGAACTCAGGGATTCTGGTCAAATTTTCAAAGAAATACTGAAACGATCCACGAATAAGCATATGAATAATCGAAATTACCGCAAAGGCTAAATACAGCACCGAAGCGACAATGCTCAGCGGCTGAATTCTTCTTGGTGTTATTGCAGGTGCAGTTACTTCACTCATTGGTATCTCCGTTGTTTTCTATTCTGTTCTTTCCCATGCGGGTCGCTTTTATATTAGCCCTCTGAGTGTTAATTCAGCATGAAGCTCAGGATCAGTTGGCTCAACCAGGTGTTTGCCATCTGCGAAGACGATTACTGGAATGTTCGTTCTTCCGGAGATTTGTCTAGCTTCTTCTGTGTATTCTGCTGACTGCTCAACGTCTTTCTTTTCATATTCAACGTTTAGTGTCTTTAGAAGTCGCTCTGATCTTCTGCAGTCTCCGCACCAGTCAGCACCGTAAACAACTACTTCACTCATCTTCTTACCTCAATCTATTTGTGTCTGGAATGAATAACTCTTCACCATCAAAGGTAATACCAGTTAGGTCTTTGACAACTATATCTGCATAAGACTTCACAGCCTTCTTGCCAACACCTATTACTAGGCCAACTCCGGCTTCAATGGCTGCAACAACCCCTGCTTCAGCATCCTCAAACACCACGCAATCCTGCGGGTCAAACCCTAGGTGTTTAGCTCCTAGTAAATAAGGATCAGGATAAGGTTTACCTCTTTGAACATCATCTCCAGTTACCAGTTCTTTAGGAATAACTAGCCCTGCTGCTTCTAGCCTTGCTCTACCTAGGTTGGGATTAGCCGATGTGCAGATAGTCCAGATACCTGGTCTAAGAGAAAGAAGTAGTTCCTTAGCGCCTTTTAGACCAACAGTTAGATGAGCAGTGTCTTGCTCAAGAGCATTGATCCGATCATTAGCAGCACTAAATAGTTCAGCACTGACTAATTCACGAACCATGTCTTCTGCCCGACGACCAGCATTGTTTGCTTTGTCTAGGTCATAGCCAGGTGAATACTCTTTAGCCCAAACATCCCAAGCAGTCTTAGCTGCTTGGTGTGAATCGACCAGAACTCCGTCGTTGTCGAATAAGAGAGCAGAGCAGGAGTACTTCATAATCTAAAGGCTACCCTGTGGCTGAACTGTTATCGAGGTGCACGTCTTTGCCCAACCGGAAACGCTAGCATTTAAGCAGTGGGGGCACAGTGCTCTTGCGGACTAGGGGAAATTGTGAGTTGTGAGAAAGTTCAACCCATGGTTAGAAAAAGTAGAGTTCTCTAATGGCAAATACAGCAAAGAAAAAGAGAACGCCAATCTCTCAAGCAAAATTCGGTGCGATCTTGACCCTCATTGCTATAGCTTTGGGTTCAGCACCAGCCATCATCGGTTACGTTATGGCACTTTTGACAAGCACGCCTGGCGATGGTGGCGGTTGGGGGCTCATGGTCTTCATGCTGACCATCATCACTGGGCCCATAGGAACCGTGGTTGCAC
>JBIILH010000106.1:0-2968 GCA_044232765.1 Rhodoluna sp.
GAAACCCCAGTCCTCGTGAGAAGGAACTGGGGTTTCGTGCGCTCCCCGGGAATCGAACCCGGAACCCACTGATTAAGAGTCAGTTGCTCTGCCGATTGAGCTAGAAGCGCGTATTGCCTAAGGCAACAGTTTCCAAGAATAGCAGTTAAAGCCATGGTATTCAAAGTTGGACACTTGCTAGATTAGAGCCATGACTCAACTAACTTCTGGCTCTAAGGCCCCTGCATTCAAACTAATGAACCAAGATGACGCTCCTGTATCACTTAGCTCCTATAAGGGGCAGAAGGTCATTGTTTACTTCTACCCAGCAGCCTCGACTCCAGGGTGTACCAAACAGGCTTGTGACTTCCAAGAGAACATGAATGTTCTGAAGAAGGCTGGTTATGTTGTGTTGGGTGTCTCCCCTGACTCTGCTGCCAAGCTGACTAAGTTCCGTAAGGCTGAGAGTCTAAAGTTTGATCTTCTAAGTGACCCAGACATGAAGACCATCAAGGCCTATGGTGCTTTTGGTGAGAAGAGCATGTACGGGAAGATCTACGAAGGTTTGATTAGATCTACTTTTGTTATTGATGAAAAGGGCAAGGTTGAACATGCTCTTTACAACGTCAAGGCAACCGGACACGTTGCTATGTTGCGTAAGGTTCTAGGACTCTAGTCTTCTTTGTCTCTAGTTACGTCAGAGACAGCTTTAGTAAAGAGAGTAATTAGAACAGCTCCTGCTGGCAGGGCTATTCCAAGTGCTCCTAGGACGCTCACGTCATAAATACCAAATGAAAGAGTAATCAGCATTAGCTGCCAGAAGATACCTGCAGATCTTGCCCAGCGCTTGCCCTGTCTGATTCCCTTAGCAGCCATGGTCATCCATAGCCCTGCTCCTAGAGCCATGACGGCTAGAGCAACCAAGGTGGGGACTGATTTAGGTTCATCAGTGAACAGAGCCATAACAGCTCCCGCAGAGGCTAAATAGAGGACTAGGGCTTCTAGCAAATAGGCAACCGCAAGGATGTTTAGGGTCTTCTGAACTGATGGTTTAGGCATAGATACAAGCCTAAATCGGGTATTTACAAAAGAGGCTGAATGTGAAAATATAGGTCTTGTCGCCATCGCGAACAAATCAAGAAATAAGTACTGATTTAGCTCTTTACGGTGACAATTCTTATTCGATCTAAGGAACATAAATATATGGAACTGCCATGGCTAACCGAAGCTCGCTGTCGAACAGAAGACCCAGAACTGTTCTTTCCAGTGGGAAACACGGGACCTGCAGTAGACCAGATCGAACAAGCAAAGAGTATTTGTAGAGAATGTAAAGTAGTCAACCACTGCCTTGAATATGCCATCAAAGAAAACCAGGACAACGGTGTTTGGGGCGGTCTTAGTGAAGATGAGCGTAAGTCTCTAAAGCGTAAGTACGCAAGAGCTCGCAGATCTGCTTAGGCTATCGGAACCTCTAGAGCAACCGTAGTTCCCCCAGTTTTATCTGATTTGAAATCTATTTTTCCTCGGAGTTCACCCTCAGCCAGGGTAGTAACAATCTGAGTTCCCAAACCACTTTGAATCTTGCCTGGCTCGATTCCAACACCATCATCAGTAACAGTAATAAACAGTTTCTTTGACTTTCTAGTTGCTGTCACAGTCAAGTGACCAGTCTTATTAGCTAGACCATGCTCATAGGCATTAGTAATAATCTCGGTCAAAACAACAGCAAGCGGTGTTGCAATCTCTGAAGGCAATCTTCCGAACTTACCGATACGTAGGTTAGTTACCTTGGCGTTATAGCCAGCTGCCAACTCCCCTACCAAAGCAATAATGCGGTCAAAGATCTCATCAAAGTCAACGTCCTGAGCCAAGCCTTCAGATAGTGAATCGTGAACAACAGCAATAGCTGCCACTCTTCTCTCTGCATCGCCTAGAGCTTCTAGGGTCTCTGGAGACTTGCTTCTACGGCCCTGGATTCTCAGAAGGCTAGCTACGGTTTGCAGGTTGTTCTTTACTCGGTGGTGAATCTCACGGATGGTTGCATCTTTGGTAACAAGCTCACGTTCTTGTCTTCTAAGTTCTGTTACATCTCTACACAACAGGATTGCTCCAGTGTTCTCTGAGTTCTCAAAGATAGGGATAGATCTGACAGAAAGAGCTGCTGAATTGCCTTCAATATCTGCTCGCCAAGCAACTCTTCCCGAGACCACCATGGATAGACCCTCATCCACGTTGCGTCTATCTTTGTTGAGTTTGTTTGTGACCTCAAGAAGGGATCTACCTTCAAGCTCACCATCTACTCCTAGTTTCTGGAAAGCAGAAATACCGTTAGGTGAAGAAAAGATAACCATTCCATCAGCATCGATATGAACAAGTCCATCGTTCACACGAGGAGTTCCTCGTCTTGGTGAACTCTGTTCAGAGGCAACAGGGTAGTTTCCATCAACCACCATGTTCAACAGCTTCTCGCCAAGAGCAGACAGGCTGATTCTTGTCTTTGTTGGAGCTGCAGCATCTCCTAGGTTGATGTGTTTAGTAACAACAGCAATAGGGCTAGGTGTGATGTCTGTTCCACTTGCAGCATTCAATCTTCTAAATACTGGAACAGCGCTCAATCTTGCTGGCATACCTTGGTATTTATCTAAGCCACCTAGTTCGACAGGTTTACCTGTCTTGAATGCTTTAGAAACCAGTTGGGACCAAGCTTTTTCAACTGGCTTACCGGTGATGTCTCGATAGAAAACTGTTGCAGCTGATGAAGGTCTTGCATGTCCTGCTGCAATGAAACCATTCTTGCCATCTGAAATCCAAAGCACTAGGTCTGCAAAGCTAAGGTCAGCAATAACCTGCCAGTCACCCAATAGGGCATGAAGCCATTCAATGTCAGCAGCATGGCTATTGCCATGTTGCTTCATTAGATCGGTAAGTGCAGACACTCCTAAAGTTTAGCCACGCTCCTTCTTGAACTGCTACCCACAAGTAATTGCTT
>JBIILH010000107.1:0-2959 GCA_044232765.1 Rhodoluna sp.
TGATTTCATTCATCAACACATCACGAATAACAGAGATTGCTTCAGTTGAAGTAACTCTCAGACCATCTACGAATTCACTCTTCAAACCAAGATCGGCTAAACGAGAGGTAATCTGAGGGCCTCCACCGTGAACAACTACTGCTTTGATGCCAACCAAATTAAGGAACGCGACATCCTCCGCAAAAGCTTTCTCTAACTGCTCATCAACCATGGCATTGCCACCAAACTTCAAGACAAATACTTTGCCCTGAAACTTTCTTATCCATGGAGCAGACTCGGTAAGAGTCTTAGCCTTTATTCGAGCTAAATCTAGGTTTGTGGCATCTACTTTCAGCACTATGCCTCCCCCTCTGTAATTCCAGTTCCTTCAGAAAATCCAAGAGCAATATTCATGCTCTGCAAAGCTGCACCTGCGGTACCCTTGACCAAATTATCTATCGCACTAATGACAACTACCCGTCCCGATGCTTGATCGATAGCAATTCCGATTTGAACCTTATTGGTGTATTCAACATCAGCAGTGTTCGGGAAAGAGCCTTCAGGCAGAATCTCAATGAAGCTCTCTGATCCATAGGCATCAGCGAAAGCTTTTCTAATAGCAGCCTCATCTGCCCCAGCAATTATCTTTGCTGTGTTGACAGCAAGGATTCCTCTAAACATCGGAACTAAAACCGGAGTAAAGGTTAGGGATACTTTAGCCTTTGAAGACTTTTCAAGATTCTGTTGTACCTCAGGAATGTGGCGATGAATTCCGCCAACTTGATAGGCAAATGCAGAATCCAAAACTGGATCTTGGTTTACTTCAGCGTTACGGCCTGCCCCACTTTTTCCAACTGAGAGTGTTGAAACTAAGTCTGTTGCATCAACTAATCCAGCACGAAGTAACGGAGCAAAAGCAAGTGTGATTGCTGTTGCATTACAGCCAGGAACAGCGATTCTCTTTTGACCGATCAGATTCTCACGTTGCTTTGAACTTGACCCAATAAGCAATTCAGGCATGCCATAGGCCCAAGTACCTGCATGTGGGCTCTTGTAGAACTTCTCAAATTCTTCTGCTGACTCAAGGCGGAAATCCGCTCCACAATCTAAAACCAAAACTTCATCTTCTAGCCAAGCTGCAACTTCAGCTGACTTGGTGTGTGGAAGAGCAAGGAAAACAATATCATGTCCAGCTAGATTCTCTTTTGTGTTTTCTATAAAAACTAAATCTGAATATTTGTTCAACTCAGGATTTAGTGAACCTAATGTTTCGCCCACACTCGAATTACCTGTGACAGTAACCAGCTCTATGGTTGGGTGATTAGCTAACAGCCTCGCAAGCTCGCCACCAACATAACCGCTGGCTCCTGCTATCGCAGCCCTAAGTTTCATGAGTTCTCCTTAGAGAATCTTTAGGCTCTAATTGTTGCGCCGAATTTGGCATTAGCTGCTGAGACGGCATTGTCTCTAGCTTCGCTTGCCTCTAACTGGGTCAAAGTTCTATCGCTTGCTCTAAATCTCAAAGCGAAAGTTAGTGACTTCTTTCCTTCTTCAAGATTTGATCCACGGTAGTCATCAACCAAAGCAATATCTTCCAAAAGCTCTCCTGCTGCTTTAGAAAGTACTTCCAAAACCTTTCCTGCAGGAATATCAAGATCAAGAACTAGAGATAAATCTTGGGTGGCCGCTGGATATGTTTCAACAGCACCTGCCTGAATTAGTTCAGGAGCGTTGGCAAACAGCACCTCAAGGTTCATTTGCAAAACGCCAATCTGCCTAGGTAGGTCATTAGCTAGAGCAAGTTCAGGATGTAATTCACCTGCGAAACCAACTGATACATCGGTTCCCTTCACCTTTAGCTCAGCTGTTCTACCTGGGTGGAAACCTTTAGGAGTGCTCTGCTCAAGATCAAGCTCAACACCAACAGCGTGGGCAGCGATACGAGCAGCTTGAATGGCATCGGCGAAGCCTGCCTTACTAGCCTTTCTTCCGACCTGCTCAGCAATTCTGTTTCCAACAAATAGTGCGCCTAGAGAAAGTGGCTGAAGAGGAACGCTATTGTGAAGTGCCTCTAAGTCCTTATTACTTGGCAATTGAGTTCCATTTGGAAGTTCAACAGCCTTATTTGATTTAGCTGGGTTGAACACCAACCCAACTTCATAAATAGCCAAGTCGGTAAGTGTTCTGGAAACGTTTCTCTTAGCTGCATCAATCAAGCCAGGCAGAATGCTCAAGCGCATTTCATTCACATCTTCTTGCATTGCATTAGCAAGAACTACTCTTGCTGCACTTTCTTCAGCGAAGTAAGAATTCTGTTCTGCCTTGAGGAACGGGTAAGTCAATACTTCAACATGACCGGTTGCAGAGAGTTGATTCAGAACTGCTCTACGCATCTTCTGAGACTTAGTTAGACCCTTACCAGGAGGAGCAACTGGTAAACGTGAAGGAATGCGGTCATAACCTGTGATGCGAGCAACCTCTTCAACAAGATCAGTCTTGTGTGTAATGTCCGGTCGCCAGCTTGGCACGATTACTTCAAAGCCACCATCAACAGTTGCAACAACACAACCGATTTCTTTCAAAGTGTTTGTGATTTCATCAGCTGTGTATTCAACACCGGTTAGTTCTGATGCGAAACCTGCTGGAAGGAAAACTGTTGTCGGGTTAGCTGAGTTATCAACGAATGTTCCAAGGGAATCAGCCTTAGCTCCAGCGAGTTCTTCAAGAAGTGAAATTGCTCTTGCTGCAGCAAATTCAGCAACCTTAGGGTCAACGCCTCTTTCAAATCTCTTTGACGCTTCGCTCGGAAGCTTGTGACGACGAGCAGATCTAGCAATAGAAACTCCATCGAAGTTTGCTGACTCTATTAGAACTGTTGTGGTTGAGCTACTGACTTCAGTGCTTGCTCCACCCATAACACCGGCAATGCCGATTGCTGCAGAGTTGTCAGCAATAACAAGATCTTCTGGGTGCAAAGAAC
>JBIILH010000108.1:0-2928 GCA_044232765.1 Rhodoluna sp.
TACTGGGTTATGTGAATTCATGTCTCTATCCTAGTTTTCTTGTGTTCTCTTATGGGATTTACTTAGCCTTTTCAGCAAATTCTAAGAGAATTGCTGTTGTTCCTGAAGCTCCAACTCTGGAAGCTCCAGCTTCTGCCATATCAATAACTGCATCTAGGGTTCTAACTCCTCCAGAAGCCTTTACTCCTAGACGATCTCCTACTGTCTTACGCATAAGGCTAATTACCTCAGTTGTTGCTCCAGAGGCTGCAAAGCCTGTTGAGGTCTTTACAAAGTCTGCTCCAGCAGCTTCAGTAAGTTCACAAGCCCTAACTACCTGCTCATCACTCCAGAGACAGGTTTCTAGAATCACCTTCACCTCTGCCATAGGGTTTGTGGCCTTTGTAGCTTTTACTACCTGAGCGATATCCTCTTGAACTAGGTCATATTCTCCTGAAGCAAATAGACCTAGGTTCATGACCATGTCCACCTCTATTGCTCCGTGCTTCACAGCTTCAATAGTTTCAGCAACCTTGGTTGCTGTTGTTACAGTTCCGTGAGGGAAGCCAATAACTGTGCAGAGAAGAACATTAGAACCTTCTAGAGCTTTAGCTGAGTAAGCAACATCCATAGGTCGAATGCACATAGCCTTCACATCTGCTTCTATTGCTGTCTTGATGCAGGTGTCTAGATCTGCTCTAGGAGCTTCTGGCTTTAGGAGAGTGTGATCAATAAGTGCAACAAGTTGTTCTTGGGTGTATCCGCGGTATGTAGTCATAGAACAAGTCTAAGTTTGCTCAGGTTGAAAAGCACTTGAATCTACAACTTAGGCTTTAGAAGATTGAGCCTTAGGGCATTTAGAACTACCGAGATGCTTGAAAAAGCCATTGCCATTCCTGCATACATTGGGTTTAGTAGACCAACTGCTGCAACAGGAATCAATAGGACGTTGTAGCCAAAGGCCCAACCTAGGTTCTGTCTAATGTTTGACCAGGTCTTCTTAGATAGCGCTAATGCGTAAGAGATTGCTAAAGGATTGTCATCAACGATGGTTATTGCAGCTGCTGATTGAGCTGCATGGGTTCCTGAACCCATTGCAATACCAACATCTGCTCCAGCTAAGGCTGCAACATCGTTCAAGCCATCGCCTACCATGGCGATAACGGTTGAATCTTCTCTGATTGAATTGATCTTGTTTAGCTTCTCTTCTGGTGTAACTTCACCAAAGAATTCCTTAATACCGAGCTCTAGTGCAACAGAGGCAACTCGTGATTGGTTATCCCCAGAAAGCAAGATAGGTTCAACGTGAAGCTCGTGAAGTTGACTAATAGCTTTCTTAGATTGAGGTCTTACCGCATCAGATAAGGCGATGACCGCTCTGGCTGTGTTTCCCCAACTCACAACTACGATGCTTGCTGCTCCTGCGTCTTGAACTGCTCTCTCTAGTTCTGCTTGGTTAGTTACCTTCAGTGTCTTTGCTCTTGTGACTACAACTTCTTTGCCATTGACTACTCCAGAGACTCCGTGGCCAGCTAACTCCCTGACATCAGTTGCTGAGAGCGATCCATCTAGTTCTGCAATTGATTTAGCAAGTGGATGGGCAGAGGATCTCTCAACAGCTGCTGCCATTGCTAACGCTTGTTTGCTGTCTGTTTCAGCTAAAGAGATGACTTTGATAACTTCAAGTTTTCCGGTGGTAAGGGTTCCAGTTTTGTCCAGTACAACTTTGGTTACTTTGCTTAGAAGACTAAGTGTGTCTGGGTTTCTAATTACTATTCCTTGCTTAGCTCCCATGGAAGTAGCAACCACAAGACTCATTGGAACAGCAATTCCAAGCGCACAAGGACAGGCAATTACTAGAACAGCGATGGCAGCCGATAGGCCCTCGCCAGCATCTCCTATTACCAATGTCCAGACCAAATAGGTAGCAATTGAAAGAAGTATTACTGAAGGAACAAACACAGCAGACATTCGATCTGTGATTGAACCAATCTTGGTCTTCTGAGCAGTTGCTTCTCTGACCAGGTCTGCAATCTGAGCAATGCGACTTGAAGAACTCACCGCAGTTGTTTCAATAACTAAAGCAGAACCAAGATTCAATGAACCTGCTGCTACTTTGCTCTTGAGCGTTACTTCAACTGGAACTGATTCTCCTGTGATAAGTGAGTTATCAATCTGACTGGTACCTTCAAGTACTAATCCATCAACAGGAATTCTCTGTCCAGTGGCAACAACAACTAACTCACCAAGCTTTACAAGACTGGTTGGAATGCTTTCTTGGCTTGCTCCTCTTCTGACCTGAGCAGTTTCAGGAATAGCACTGAGCAGAGCTTTGACTGAGTCGGTAGCGGATCTTCTTGTTCTAACTTCAAGCCATCTACCGAAAAGAACAATCGTTGGCACCACTGCTG
Organism: Rhodoluna sp.; assembly: GCA_044232765.1. Classification (GTDB taxonomy): domain Bacteria; phylum Actinomycetota; class Actinomycetes; order Actinomycetales; family Microbacteriaceae; genus Rhodoluna. Next base: position 2,391 of record JBIILH010000108.1, read on the forward strand.
CTACCTCGAAGTAGACCTCGTGGCTACCGGTAAACACTTGAATGAAGCTATAGACATAGGCAACGGTGACACCTAACGAAACTAGTGTGTCCATGGTTGCTGTCTTCAGACGAAGATTCTTTACAGCAGCTTCATGGAAGGGCCAAGCAACCCACGCTGCTACTGGCAATGTAGCTATCGCTGCAATCGTGTTCCAGTTGTTTGGCATTAGTTCATGGAACATGCTGATGATTGCAACAGGTAATGATATCAATGCACCTATTACTAGACGCCAGATCATCAGGGTTAGAGTTCCCCGGTCATTACCAACATCGTAGCCAGCATCTTTTACTGCTTGAACTAGAAGTTCCCGAGGTATCTCAGTAGTGGAGCTAACGTGAGCGGTTTCGCTGGCAAAGTCAACGTAGGCGTTGACGCCAGCAACTTTATTCAGGTTCTTTTCAACTCGACGTGCACAAGCTGTGCAGGTCATCCCCTGAATATCTAGTTCTAACTTAATTTGTAGCCAGCCTCTTCAACTGCTGCTAATACCTGAGCA
>JBIILH010000109.1:0-2889 GCA_044232765.1 Rhodoluna sp.
GACGAAACTGGTGCAAGCACTGCCGAATACGCAATCATCACCCTGGCAGCAGTCGGGTTTGCAGGATTACTACTCACCATCTTGCGGTCTCCAGAGGTGAGGCAAATGCTCATGGACCTAATAAAGTCAGCCCTCACGGTAAGTGGTTCTGCATAGAAGACAAAGGTTCGGTCACAGCCGAATTCGCCATTGTCTTGCCTGGGGTGATGTTAGTTCTGTTTCTGGCTCTGTCTATCCTTAGCCTCCAGGCCAGTCGAATTGCTCTAGTGGAGGTTGCTGCAGAAGGTGCTAGAGCACTAGCTCGTGGGGAATCAGAACAGCTGGTTTCTCAACTTCTTGTGGATCACGAACTTGGCCCCAATTCATCATTTCAATCAAGCTTCAGAGATCTTGCTGTTTGCGTTGAAGTGGCTCAAATACATGAAATTCAGGCTCTTGGAGGTTTGTTTCCCATTGAAGTCAAAGAAGTGCAATGCGCTCGAAAGGGGGGTTTATGAGGAGGCTAGGCGATTCAGGTGCTGGCACAATTCTGGGTTTAGGGCTGATTTTCATGGTTTTGGGAATAATGACCCTCTCTTTGGGTGTTACAACTCAAAGCCTTGCAATTGCTAGGCTTCAGGCCCAAACAGACAATGCAGCTATCGCTGCAGAGGATGTTTTGCGGGGTTTAGCTATAGGTTTTCCCTGCGAAACGGCTGAGGAGATTGTGCAAGGATTTGGCGGGACCCTAGAGCAATGCCATAAAGTCAACTTAGACCTCTATATAAGTGTGCGTTCGGAAGTTTTAGGTATAGTACAAAGAGTTCATGCTCGGGCAACCCCGAGTTAGGCACCACAAGCAAGGAGATTCGTGAGTTCAGGTTCAAAGTTAGTCATCGTAGAGTCACCGGCAAAGGCTAAGACCATTGCCAAGTACTTAGGCGATGAGTTCCGCGTACTTGCTTCAGTGGGGCATATTCGCGATCTGATTGACCTAAAGGACCTTCCTCCTGAGCTTAAGAAGAAGAGCACAATCGGTAAGTTCTCGATTGACGTTGAGGATGACTTCAAGCCTTATTACGCAATTTCACCAGGTAAGAACAAGACAGTTTCAGAGCTCAAGGCAGCTCTCAAAGACGCAGACGAACTCTACCTAGCAACGGATGAGGACCGAGAGGGTGAGGCAATTGCCTGGCACCTTCTGGATGTCCTAAAGCCAAAGGTTCCAGTTCACCGCATGGTTTTCCATGAAATCACCAAAGAGGCTATTCAGGCTGCGGTTGCAAACACGAGAGCCATTGACGATGATCTGGTTGAGGCTCAAGAAACCCGTCGTGTTGTTGACCGCCTATACGGCTATGAGATTTCTCCGGTCCTATGGCGCAAGGTTGCTCGAGGGCTAAGCGCTGGACGTGTTCAGTCTCCAGCCGTTCGATTAGTAGTAGAACGTGAACGTGAGCGCATGGCTTTCGTCTCTGGTGCTTACTTCGATATCAAAGCTTTGTTTGACACAGAGAAAACTGGCGAACCAACTTTTGAGTCAAAACTTCATACCTATAACGGACAAAGAATCGCTACTGGAGAATCATTCAACGATAAAGGTGAACTTGTTGCAAAGGTTCTTCTTCTAGATGAAGAAAAAGCAACTGCATTAGCTGAAGCCATCAAAGCTCCAAATGTTCCTGTTGAAGTTATCTCTGTGGAAGCCAAGCCTTCAACAAGAAGACCAGCTGCTCCTTTCACAACTTCAACATTGCAGCAGGAAGCTTCTCGTAAGTTGAGACTCTCAGCTAAGCAAACTATGGATGTCGCACAGTCTCTCTACCAAGAGGGTTACATCACATACATGAGAACAGATTCACCGACTCTTTCAAGTCAGGCAATTACAGCAGCTAGAACTCAAGCTAAAGAAATGTTTGGCGAGGAATTTGTATCAAGTGCTCCTCGTATTTACCAGGGTAAGAACAAAAATGCCCAAGAAGCTCACGAAGCTATTCGTCCAGCTGGAGAAATCTTCAAGAAGCCAAGCGAACTAACTGGTGAACTTTCTGGAAGAGCTTTCGATCTTTACGACCTAATTTGGAAAAGAACTATCGCTAGCCAGATGCAAGATGCAAAGGTTTCTACTACCACTGCGAAGATTGCTATCTTCCCTCTAGCCAATGGCGACAGAGCAGAATTCACAGCTAGCGGAACCGTTGTTACTTTCCGTGGCTTCATGGCTGCCTATGAGGAAAGCCAAGACGAGAGCCGAAACGAAGAAGAATCAGCAGAGAAGGAAAGCAAGCTTCCAAACCTAGAAGTGGGGCAGAAGCTAGCAGTTCTTGAGGTAAACGCTAAGAACCACCAGACCTCTCCTCCTCCTCGCTACACAGAAGCAAGCCTTGTCAAGGCCCTTGAAGAAGAAGGCATTGGCCGACCTTCAACATACGCTGCGATCATCAGCAACATTTTGAACAAGGGCTATGTAGTAAAGCGTGGTCAAGCATTAGTTCCTGAGTGGATTGCCTTCACTGTTATTCGCTTCCTTGAGGAGAATGTCTCACGTCTTGTTGACTATGCATTCACTGCTCGCATGGAAGAAGACCTAGATGAGATTGCCAATGGAAACATTGAGCGCAGCGAATGGCTAAAGCAGTTCTACTTTGGTGCAGGAGATAACCCAGGTCTTCACAGCGTTGTTGAGAACATCGGGGATATTGATCCAAAAGCTTTGAACTCACTAGACCTGGGCGATGGGATTACTCTTCGCACAGGTAAGTACGGCCCATACATGGAGATCTACATCGAACCTAATGCTGAAGGTGCAGATGAGAATGGCCGAAGAATCATTAACATTCCTGAAGGCCTCGCTCCTGATGAACTAACTCTTGAAAAGGCTCACGAGCTTATTGAAGCACCTATTCTTCA
>JBIILH010000040.1:0-8789 GCA_044232765.1 Rhodoluna sp.
TCCAGCATTAGATGCCATGTGAGCTCCAAGGATTGGAACACTGCTCACAAGCTTTTCTCCTTGAGGACCAGTTAGTTCAAACTCTGTTTTACCAGGGAGCTCTGCCAAGATTCTTACATTCCAGTCAGCGCTATCTTCAGGGTTCATCGAGATTGTTGTAACTGGAACTTCGCTTCGTTCAGCAATTCTCTTTCCGTAAACAGTGTCTAGACAGACAACAGCTTTCTTGGATTTCTCTTTAGTGAAGAGTTTTGCTTTTGCGGAGAGGTAGTCATCAAAACCGTCATAGTCATCGAAGTGATCGTGGCTTAGGTTTGTAAAGCCAGCAACGTCAAACACCAAGCCATCAACTCTTAGTTGAGTTAGCGCTTGGGCTGAAACCTCAATAGCAACATCGGTAACACCTTTTTCACGCATTCTTGCGATGAGTGCCTGCATCTCAGTTGATTCAGGAGTTGTTAAACGGCTAACAATAACTTCACCTGCAATGTGTCTTTCAGCAGTAGATGTTAGTCCTGTGGTTCTACCTAGCTGACGAAGTATTCCTTCAAGGAGGTAGCTAGTTGATGTTTTACCGTTTGTTCCAGTCGTACCAAAAAGAAGAGGCATGTTCCCTTCAGTATTTCCATAAACAAAGGCAGCTAACTCCCCTAGGTGTGTTCTAGGTTCCTCTAAACGCATTACCGGAATTGCTATGCCGTGAAGAAGTTCTAATCCAGCTGAATCTGTAACAACTGCGACTGCACCTTGCTCAATCGCTTTAGCAATGAAATTTGCTCCATGAGTTTTTAGTCCAGGCATAGCAACAAAGAGATCACCAGGTCTTAGATCTCCGGTGTTCATGCTGATACCTGTGAGCAAGACACTCTCTGGATTTCCAACAACTTCAAGATTGAATCTCTTAGCGAATACTTCAAGTGGAACAGGAGTGACTAGGTCTGGTCGCAGAATTGGAGGGATTGATTGTTTAGGAGTCATTACTTCCACCTAATCGCAATCTTCTTGGACTTGGTAGTTGATGGCGGCACAGCGTAAGTCTTCAATACCTGCTTCATCACAGACACAAAACCAGGTGTTGCTCCTAGAGAGTTGCTAACAGTTCTAGATTTGAATGCAGTTACAGCAACGATGTATTTAGGATCTTCAACTGGAGCAAGTCCAACAAAGGAAACAGCATAGAGTCGACCATAACCTTTACCTTCAGCAATTTGAGCTGTTCCAGTCTTACCTCCAACACGGTAACCCTGAATTCGTGCGGTCTTACCAATAGAACCAAACTCAACAACTTTCTCAAGCATGTCAATGGTGGTGGCAGCTGTTTCCTCACTGATAACTCTGACTGGGGCATCAACAGCAGTTCTAGTTAAGGTTCCGGCACTATCAACGCAGCCCTCAACTAGAACAGGTGAAAGTCGAACGCCTTTATTGGCAATGGCCTGATAGATACCCGCAGTTTGAATTGGTGTAAGTGATACACCTTGGCCGAACATAACGGTCTGGTCGGTCATCTTGTCCCAGTTTTTGTAATCAGCAAGAAGACCTGAAGATTCACCTTCGAAGTTCACTCCAGATTTAGATCCCATACCGAACTTCTGCATATATTCGTAACGAGTCTTTGAGCTAACTTTTCCGCCAAGTTGAACAAGTCCTGTATTAGATGAATCAACTAGCACACCGGTAAGCGTTAGCTTGTCTGGTGCATGCTGGTGAGAATCGTTGATTCTTTCTCCCCATGGCATACGAAGTGAGTAAGGAGCAATTACTTGAGTCAATGGAGTTGCTTTACCAACGTCTACTGCTGTCGCAGCTGCTACAGGCTTAAGAATTGAGCCAGGTTCAAAGGCTGCTCTAAAAATTCGTGAAGAACGGTTCTGGGATTCAACACCACTTGGATTGTTTGGATCAACCGTTGGAGCTTCAGCAGCAGCCAAAATTCTTCCAGTAGCAACTTCAATCACAATTGCACTAGCCCAGTCAGCTTTCAATCGTCTTACAGTTGCAGCCATTTCCTGTTGAGCTGAGTACTGCAAATCAGAGCTGATAGAGAGAACTACGTCAGAGCCATGCTTAACCTGCTGAATGGTCTGCACAGATGAAGGAATACGAATACGGTCCGCTCCTTCAATGTATGTTTCTTTTCCATCAGTTCCAGCAAGGCAAGAGTTCATCATTCGCTCAATACCTTCAAGAGCTGATCCATCTGACCCAACGAAGCCAAGAAGATTTCCTGCAACCGCTCCATCTGGATAGTGACGCTCTTGCTTTTGGTCAAAGTAAAGCCAAGGAAGATTTAGTTCTTTTAGTTTTGTAAAAGTAGCAGCGCTTACAGACTTCTTTAGATTGGCATACCTAGACGTTCCAGTCATCTTTTCAATTAGAACGTCGGTTGGAACTTTTAGAATCCCGGAGAGTTTCTCAGCCATTTGGTCTTTAGTAAAGGCAACCTTCTCGCCGTCGATAGTTAGCACTACTGGACCAACAATCTTAGGATCTACGTTCACATCCCAACTAACAACTGTCGTTGCAAGAATCCGACCATCACTATCGATGATGTTTCCTCGAATAGCAGGAATCGTTCTAGTAGTTTCTCTGGCTTGAGTTGATAGCGCGTTTAGACGATCAGCGTCCACAACTTGAACATAAATTAGCCTGCCCACGAAAGCTGAAATGACGAGCAGCAATACGACAACGAATGCCGTGTACCTTCTGTCAGTTTGGCTGGTATGCATCTAACACCTAAGTTCAGTTAGTTCGTAGGCGATTTAGGAATGCCCACCGAAGTTAAAGGTACTTCGGCAGCAGTTGGGTTATTAGTCTTGACACTCTCAGGGCTTGAAGTTTTCACGATGGGAGCATCGATTGTTGCGGTGCTTGCACTGGTCAACTTAGAGAGATTGCTCTTTACCGTCATGGCCGCATTTGCAATCAAGTTCTTTGATACAGCCATCGAACTCTCTGCAGATGCAGGAACTGCAGAGCCTAGAACCTTAGCGTCTCTAACATTCAAGAACACTGGGTTTGAATTCACGATCATGCCAAGAGCCTTAGCGCTGTTAGCTAGGTTCTGAGGAGAACGCAGTGAGTCAACCTGTTGGCTAACAACCTGGGTTCGGGTGGCTAGTGCTTCTGTGTCCTTCTTTAAAGTTGAGATGGTGTAAACAGCAGTGTCACAAAGAGCATTGACTATCAGGCCAGAAATTGAAATTAGGGTAAGGCCAACAATTACTTTTCTAAGAACTGCTTTAGGGAATCTGGCTACCGCCTGGTTGGCTCTTGAAGCGCTCTTTACCTTCGGTCGTCTTACTGGCTGAACTGTAGTTGTTATAGGTCTTAGATGTCTTCTAGGTGCTAGAGGACGAATAGGTTGGGCTTGTCTCAATACGCTCATGCTGCGTTCCTAATTTTCTGGGCAGCACGTAGTCGAACGGATGCTGATCTAGGGTTTCTACTTATCTCTTGCTCTGATGCTTTTTCCGCTCCCCTAACAAGGAGTCGAAGAATTGGAGCGTGTTGCTCAAGTTCAATTGGAAGATCCAGTGGAGCTGAAGAAGTTGATGCAGCAACAAGTGCCTGCTTCACAATGCGGTCTTCAAGTGACTGGTATGAAAGAACCAAAACTCTGCCGTCAATCTTTAGTGCATCGATAACTGCAGGAATTGTGTCTTCAAGAATTTCAAGTTCACGGTTCACTTCAATACGTAAGGCTTGGAATACTCGCTTAGCAGGGTGACCAGAGCTCTTACCTGGGATGAATGGAACAACCTTGGAAATGATGTCGGTTAGCTGCTTGCTTGTTGTGAATGGAGACTTAGATCTAATCTTTACGATCTGACGTGCGATTGCTCTCGCATATCTTTCTTCACCATAGGTTTTGAAGATACGGTTTAGGTCATCTTCGCTGTATTCATTTAGAACCTTGGCAGCGGTAAGTTCTTCAGTTGAATCCATTCGCATATCTAGTGGTGCATCGAATGAATAGGCGAAGCCTCTTTCTTTTTCATCAAGCTGCATTGAAGAAACGCCTAGATCTAGAAGCACTGCATCAGCAAGGTTTAGACCTAGTTCTTCAAGTACTTCAGGGATTTCGCTATAGACGGCTTGAACAAGGTGAATACGATCTTCGAAAGGAGCAAGACGCTCACCTGCTAGACGAAGTGCATTCTCATCGCGATCAATTCCAACAAGAATCAGGTTTGGAAATCTCAAAAGGAATGCTTCGCTGTGTCCGCCAAGACCAAGAGTTCCATCAACCAAAATTGCAGAGTCACCTTTTAGTGCTTCGCCAAGGATTTCAATGCAACGTTCTAGAAGAACTGGTTCGTGGAGTGAAGAGATTTCTGACATTTGTTGCTTTTAGTTCCTAGAACCTAAACCCCATCCATTTGCACCTTTTGGTTGCTGCTTTAGGAATCGGGGGAGAAATCCAAAGCCAAATAGCTGGAGATTAGGAACTAGGAATTAATTCAGCCTCACCTCCCCCTCGTTGTAGTTTGCGAAAGCTTCAGCACCAGCATTCATAAATGCGGCACGGGTTTCTGGGTTCCAAATTTCAATGTGCTTACCAGCACCAGCAACAACTAGTTCGCGACCAAGGCCTGCCCACTCACGAAGAGTTGCGGTGACCAAGATTCTTCCCTGACCATCTGGAGTCTGCTCATCTGCATCACCAAAGAAGTGACGGTTTAGCACTCTAAAGTCCTGGGTTCCAATTGTTTTGTTTGCTGTTAGAGCTGCTGCTCTGCTTTCGTATTCAGCTCTGGTCATTACAACGACACAGTTTTCTTGTCCTTTAGTTAGGACTACTCCTCCAGCCAGACGATCTCTGAACTTTGCCGGAAGGATCAAGCGGAACTTTTCATCGAGTTTGGGATAGCTAGTACCAATGAACACTTGCTCGCCCTTCCTCTAGTTCGCCTTTAGACCTTTGCTCCACATTACACCACTTTCATCCACAAATATACAAATATCTGTAAGAACTTACAATTCTGGCGTGTTTAGGTCAAGAAAAGCAAGGGGTAATCTGGTGGAGGGAAATTCCTAAATATTGGTAATTTTGGGCTTAAATGACTAAAGGACCCCAGCTTTTGGGCTGAAGTCCTTGTATTTGCTGCCTTTTTTGCAGCTAAGTCATGTTTTTAGTTGCCGTTTCGCTGATCCCAACGGTTCTGAAAATAGCCAGGAGTTCCAGGTTTTGGACCTTTATCTTGGTTTGGCTTAGGTTGGCTCTCCCTAAATGCCTTGCTAGTCCAGTTCTGGCTAACCAGGTAAAGACCGGTGAGCATGGTCAAAAAGGCTAGAACACCAACAGTTACCTGCTGGATAGAAGTGGCAAAAATCATTAGTCCAAGGCCAAAGACCACAAGGACTGATCCCAAGACTAGAAGTCGGCCGTATTTGACCTTGCCCGGTAGCTCAGGAGTCTTCTTTTCCTTAGCAACAGGCTTGCCACCGTTAAGTTGACGCTCAAGTTCATCAAGAACTTTTTGCTCGTTCTCGCTCAATCCCAAAGTATTCTCCTCGCCTTGCCTTTAATGCTAAACCTATTCGCCAAGTTAGGCTATTCCAGTGAATTATTCAACAAATCTTTTAGGCCAGGTTCAGGCTAATTTGGACAGTTTCTGTCAAAAGCAGCGAACCGACTTTGAGGCAATTTCTACAGATCTAATCCCTGTAGTGGATTACACCCAGAGTTTGCTTCAGGGTGGCAAGAGATTTAGGGCCTTATTCTGCTACTGGGCTTGGCGTGCATGTTTGAATGATTCTTCATATCACCAGAGCGAACAAGAGATTCAAGATTCAGAACAAGCCATTGCTGGAATTGCAGCTTCTCTTGAAATGTTCCATGCAGCGGCCCTAGTTCACGATGATCTCCTTGACCAATCAGATACAAGACGTGGTGCCCCTGCTATTCACAAGCGCTTTGAAACCCTGCACAAGGAAAAGAGCTGGGCAGGTGCTCCTGAGAGATTTGGTGTTGCAGGATCAGTGCTAGTTGGTGACCTGATGTTGGGTTGGTCGAGCGAAATCTTCGGTAATGCTCTACTTCACTCCCCTAATCGTGAAATTGAAAGTGCATGCCGTGATGAATTCAGCTTGATGAGAGTTGAAGTAATGGCAGGACAGTACCTAGATGTTCTAGAGGAGAACGCAGCTGCTACTCGACCGGTTAGCGAAGGCGTTGGTCGTGCTGAAAAAGTCATTCTTTATAAAACAGCTAAATACAGCATTGAAGCTCCACTTCGAATTGGTGCAGCTTTTGCCGGAGCAGACCCTGCAAAACTAAGTCAGTTCACTCAGTTCGGTATTCCTCTAGGCATCGCTTTCCAACTTAGAGATGACATTCTCGGAGTGTTCGGAGATCCAAGCGTTACCGGTAAGCCTGCTGGAGATGACCTTCGTGAAGGTAAGAGAACCGTCTTGGTGGCCCTAACTCTTGAAGCTCTGACCGAAAGATCTCCATCTATGGCAGAGAGTTTTGAAGAACTACTAACTAGTAGAGAGCTAGACACTCACCAGATTGCCTTTATGCAAAAACTGATTAAGGATTCTGGTGCACTAGAGAAGACAGAGCGAATGATTGTTGAATTGGGAGATCGAAGCCTAGAGTCTCTTGATACTGCGAACTTGGAAGAGTCAGCAAAGGCAACTCTAAAGGCTCTTGCTTTGAAAGTGATTAGTCGCGACGCTTAGAAAGCTAGCGACTGAGCAACTCTTCTTACTTCTGTTTTTCTACCTGAGATAAGTGCTGCCATTGGTGTTGTTGCCAATGAGTCTTCAACTGTGTAGAGCCACTTGATTGCTCCACCAAGAGTGAAGCCAGAATCAAGGAGAAGAACAATTGTTCCTCTAAGCGATGGCAGAGGTTCTCCATTGATGATTATCTCGGCTGGGATTCTTTGAACGTTATCTGTTTTGATAGCAATCAGGTGATGCTCTTCAATCAAGCGACGAACTTTGCCAGGCACAATGCCTAGGAGTTCACCTGCTTCAGGAATCGTAAGCCAGTCAGTTATTTGATCTAAGGGTTCAGTCACAGTTAAAGATTGCCATACCAATGCCCTCAACGCTAGATGCAACTCACAAACATCCTGAGGTTGGTGCAGCAGCTTCAGCCGATGCTCTTCTTTTAGACTTGAGAGAAGTTTGAGAATCTGGCAGAAGGCTTAGCGTTACGGGAACCTTCAGCAAGGACAAAGGTATAGAGAGGTAGGGTCTAAATAAGTATGAGCAATTTAGTGGGCACTACCCTCTCTTCTCGCTACGAGATCAAAGAGATTATCGCCAGAGGTGGCATGGCTACTGTCTACCTAGCTAAAGACCTGAGACTGGTTAGAGAAGTTGCAGTCAAGATTATTCACCCGCACCTATCTGAAGACCCAGTGTTTAGAGACAAGTTCTTTAGAGAAGCCAGAATGCTTGCCAAGGTTAACCACGCCAACCTTGTGAACATTTTTGACCAGGGTGACTATAACGGCAACGCCTTTATTGTTCTCGAGTTGGTTCAAGGAATAACCCTTAGAGATGCAATCAAAGACTTAGGTGCCCTTCACACCACTCAGGTGCTACAGGTTAGCAAGGCTATGCTTTCTGCTCTAGCCCAAGCTCACGCCAGTGGTGTTGTCCATAGAGATCTAAAACCTGAGAATGTTTTGCTTTCAGATGATGGTCGAATTAAGGTAACTGACTTTGGTTTAGCCAGAGAGCTCTCTGCAAATACTGATACTGGATCACTTGTTGGCACAGTCGCTTATCTTGCACCTGAAGTAATTAGACGAGGGAAAGCAGAAACTCCCAGTGATATCTACAGCTTTGGAATCATGCTCTTTGAAATGCTCACCGGTCAACAGCCCTTTAGAGGTGACGATGCGATACAGATTGCCTTCATGCACACATCAGAAAGAGTTGCCTCGGCAAAGACGCTAAACCCAAGAGCGGATGACTCTCTCGATCAACTAATGCTCTGGTGCACAGAACCTAATCCAGAAAATAGACCAGCTGATGCTTCTAGAGCACTTATTGAGATCGAAAAGATTCTCAGGTCAGAACCAATTGATTCTGCTCCAGCTAGAGGTGAGAATCTTTCTGAAACTATGGTTTTGCCAAGAGATGCAAACTTCACAGAAGTTCTAGGAGATATCGGATTAGAGGAAGAAGAACTTCCTTTCGCGAAGCATTCGTCCAGACTCGTATTCGCTAGATGGATTGTCGCAAGCGTTTTAGCTCTAGCTGTTGGCTCTTTTGGAGGTTGGTATTACGGAGCAGGGCCAGGTGCTTTAATTGCAGTTCCAAACCTGAGTGACAAAAGTGTTTCACTGGCATCAACTGAAATTGATTCGATAACTAAAGATGTTGTTATCCGTGAAGAATTTAGTTCGGCTTTTGCTAAAGGTCAGGTCATTGGCACAGAACCCGTTTCAGGAATTCTTGTTCCTAAGGGAACTCAGATTGTTCTTGTTGTTTCTAAAGGAAAAGAATTAGTCCAAGTTCCTAAAGTTATTGGCGTTGACCTAGTTACAGCAACAGCCAAGATCATTGGAGCAAAACTAGTAGTTGGAAAAGTAACTCAGTGGTTCAACTCTGAGTATCCAATCGGTATTGTTTATGAAAACTCTGGAAGTGATGGAACGAAGCTTCCTGTTTCATCAGGTATTGATCTAAAAGTCTCCCTAGGAGCAATACCGGTGGTAGCAGGTTTGCAGACTGAAATTGCTAAAGCTGCTCTTGAAGCTGCAGGACTTACTGTTCGAGCGGTTGAGAAGAAGTATTCAACTACCGTTGCCAAGGGGCAG
>JBIILH010000003.1:0-26353 GCA_044232765.1 Rhodoluna sp.
CCAGGAAGAAGCTAGGAATACCTACAACCTTCAATTTCCTAGGCCCATTAGCCAACCCAGCCCAGCCAATTGCCACAGCTCTCGGGGTGGCAAACGCTTCAATAGCGCCATTACTAGCGTCTGAACTCGCTGCGAGAGGCCGAACTGGGCTAGTTTTCAGAGGTTCAGACGGTCTAGACGAACTAACAACCACTGGTCCTAGCCAGATATGGGTAGTTTTTCAAGGCCAAGTTACCCAGATTACCTTTGATCCAGCTGATATTGGCATCAAAAGAGCCTCTGTGGAGCAACTTTTGGGCGGAGATGCACAGCAAAATGCAGACGTTGCAAAGGCTATCTTCGTCCTAAATACTGGGTATGCGGGGGAGAAGGCTCCTATTCGGGACATTGTTGCCCTAAATGCAGCTGCGGGAATAACTGCCTACGAATTGAGCAAATTGTCATCCGTTGATCAGTTCAACCTATATGATTCCTTAGCCGAAAACTACACAACTGCACATCTTGCAATGGAGGATGGCCGAGCGTTAGCGAAGCTGAACCAGTGGATTGAATTGAGTCAATCCTTCGGGGAGTAGCCTTTTGAGACGAATAAAAAATTACTTGACATAATGTTCATTATCGGTGTAATATCCCAAAGCAAGAGTTAGGCAGAGAACCTGCCCTTAAGCCAAACCCTGAGCTCATGCGGTGCCAATGGTTCCTGGCTCTCCAGGATCTCTTCCACAGTCCACCAACGATATTCCAGAATATCTCGCAGTTCGTCCTGAGTGAATCCAGATGTATCAGGTTGAAAGTTTTGAACTTTGAGTTCATAAATTGTGTCTGTGTATGTGTGGTAATTCAGACCATCGGCCCAGTCCCAACGTCCAGCCGCCACCAGAACGGGTTCTCCTAAAACTTCTGGGCTAACTGTCATTCCAGTTTCCTCGTAAAGCTCTCTGACAGCGGCTTGCAGCGTAGATTCTCCAGAATCGATTCCGCCACCAGGTGTAAGCCATCTTGGCGGTAATCCAACCTCAGGATCGAAGTGTGTTTTGAGAAGAAAAATTCGATTTTGTTCATCGACGAGCATGATTCTGGCCGTTTCACGATGCTTTACATGCGTTTTTGCGGTCATTTTGTATGTTTTACTCCATTTTCGTCACTTTTTGGGTCGAAACCGAAGAATTTCATGGTTATTTGCGTCAAATAACCTATGGAAAGAGCAAAAAGCGCTGTACCTATACCAACCGTGCCTCCTAGGAGCCATCCTGAGACTAAGACCAATGACTCCCCTACGGTTCTAACTATCCAGAAAGGCTTGCCAGTGACTCTTGTGAGCCCCACCATGAGGCCATCTCTTGGTCCGGCACCCAAGTTAGCTGAGATGTAAAGGCCTGCTCCAATGGAAATCACGATTAGAGCCAGTATGAGCCAGAGTAGATTTGCCACAAAGCCATCGAGCTTTGGCATCAAAGGTGTGCTGATATCCGCAAATGGACCTATCAACAGTGCGTTGACGACAGTACCAATGCCAGGTTTCTGCTTTATAGGGATCCAAAGAAGTAACACCAAAGCGCTAGTAGCAATTGCGCTAGCACCGAATGACCAACCGGTTTGCTTCTGGATTCCCTGAGCGAACACTTCCCATGGTGCCACGCCGAGCCCAGTGTGAATCATCATCGCTAAACCTAGGCCAAAGAGATACAGACCTAGAAGCAATCTGCCAATAGGTTTGATTCCAAGGTTCGCCAATGAATTTTTCACAACGTAAGCCTAGCCTTAGTCGATTTTTAGGAGCTCCATTTGCAAGAGCATGAGTACTTCAATGTTGAGGGTCCCGTTGTCCTGGCTCATCGTGGCGGCTCAACCTTTACAGAGAACACGATTGAAGCATTCAAAGCATCAGAGAAAGCCGGAGTTTTTAGCATCGAAACCGATGTGAGAACAACTAAAGATGGTGTTGCCATTCTTTTCCATGACGCTGATCTGTTTCGGGTGGCTGGCATCAATCAGAAGATTTCTGAAACCAACTACTCAGACATACAGAACATTGAGTTATTCGGTGGTGGAAGAGTACCCACTCTCGTTCAGGCCCTGCAAGCACTCCCCCTGATGAGATTCAATTTAGACATCAAAGACCAACTATCTGTTGAACCTACCGCTGAAGCAATTGAACTAACCAAATCACATCAAAGAGTTTTGGTTTCTAGCTTCAGCGAGAAAAGAAGAGTTGCAGCTCTGTCTCTCATGTCAAAACCCGTTGCAACTTCAGCAAGTTCATCAATAGCCATCAGTCTTTGGTTATTTCATATGTTGGGTCTCCCCCAGCGATTTTTCCTTAACAAGTTAAGAGGGATCGGAGCTTTACAGATACCTCGGTCTATGTATGGAATTAAGTTTGATTCCCGTTCATTCATCTCAAAGATAAGGAACACTGGAACTGAGATTCACTACTGGACAATTAACAATCCCCATGAGATGTTAGAACTCACCAGGCTAGGTGCAACTGGGATAGTCTCTGATGTGTCAGAGTTAGCAGTTGAAACACTGAGAAAAGCCTGAGTTCCGGAAGTATTCGCTAAATCATCCGCTTATCTTCTATGTACCACCTATGCGTCACAGAGAGATAAGGAAGATCAAATGGCTCAACAATCAATGCGTGGCATGCGACTAGGTTCAGAGAGCTTTGAAACTGCAGCTGGAGTGAACCTCTCCCCTAGAAATACTCACAAGTATCGTTGTGCTAAAGAACACATCTCTGAGGTTGTCTTTGCTGAAGAAGCAGAGGTTCCTGCCGCATGGAACTGCAAGTCTTGCTCTCTTGAAGCTGCATTGCTGGATGATGCAGGTAACCAAGCTTTTGAAACAGAACTTCCAAAAGTCCCTAGAACTCATTACGAGATGCTTCTTGAAAGAAGAACTCGCGTTGAGTTGGAAGAGATCCTGGAAGAGCGACTCGATGAACTAAAAGCAAGACGTTCTAGAGGTCAGGCAGACACAACTAACAACTAGCTTCTGCGGAATAGTCTTCTGATTCCAAACTTTGTCATGAGTACTAGTGCTTCAAGCACAATAGCTTTACTCATTTTTGATTCGCCAACTTCGCGCTCAATAAAGACAATCGGAACTTCAGCAGTTCTACCACCTAGTTGAATTGTGCGGTAAGCCATTTCAATCTGGAACGAATATCCTCTTGCATTGATAGTTTCCAAGTTCATCGTCCTAAGAAAAGGGATGCTGAAAACTCTGAAACCAGCAGTCATGTCGTTAAGCTTGGTTCCCAACATCAACTTGGCGTAGAAGTTCCCTCCTTTAGATAACCACCGTCTGTGTAGAGGCCAGTTCTCGGTGCTGCCGCCCTTTACATATCGAGATCCGATTACAAGGTCATTTGATTCACAAGCAGCCAGTAGCTTTGGTAGATCTTCAGCTCTGTGGCTTCCATCTGCATCCATCTCAACTACATAGTCATAGTCTGACTCGAATGCATACTTGAATCCTGCAATATATGCAGCTCCTAAACCTTGCTTCTCTTTGCGATGCATTACTTTGATGCGAGAGTCACTAGAACCTAGTTGATCAGCTAACACTCCAGTGCCATCAGGGCTATCGTCATCAACAATTAGTAAGTCAACAGTTGGGTTGTATTTGAAAAGCTCTTCTACTGCATGATGTATGTTGCCAGCTTCATTGAAGGTTGGCATGATGACTAGAACTTTCAAGAACGTCGTGCTTTCAATCGTCTAAGGCTCAATCCGACGAATGAAATCGGAAAGAGAATGAGGCTGATGGCAAATGCTATTGGCTCAACAAGACCACCAAACATCACCGCAGGAGTTATCTCATTACGCAGAGCTATCTCTTCTACCATTGCGCCTGGTTCAAACGATTCAAGTTCGGTGATGACAGAACCATCGGCTGCATAGATTCCTGAGACTCCAACTGTGGAAACTGCTACGACTGTGCGTCCAGTTTCGATTGCACGCATCCTAGATATTGCAGCTTGCTGAACACCTTGTTCGCTTCTACCAAAGTCTGAACTGTTGGTTTGAATCATGATGGCCTGGGCACCTTGCTTTACTAGATCATGAGAAAGGTAATCGAAGGCAACTTCGAAACAGATGAGTGATCCTACTTTTGCTCCGTTAGGCAGTTCGAAGATTCCATCTCTAGTACCCGAACTCATATCCCAGCCAATTAACCCGATTAGATCAGGCGCTAAGGCCATGAAGAATGGTCTATCAGGTACATATTCACCAAAAGGAACAGGACGTATCTTGTGATAGTAATCAGCTAGTCCGGTTTCTGGTAACCAAAGATCAACTTCGTTGTAGAAGTCTTCTCCTCTAAAAGTTTTTGTACCGAAAAGAAGTGGAGCTTTAAGTTCCTCAGTCACAAACTTACTTATCTTCAGCCCCGACTCGACCATAGTGTTTGGATCCAGGTCTGACGCGTTCTCAGGCCAAACCATTAGATCTAAGCCCTCTCCCCTACCTGATGCGACCAAATCCTTAGACACCACTAAGTGTTTGTCGAGAATTGAACCAGCGGGATTAATAGCAAACAAGCCTGCGTTGGCATTACCTTGGACTGCCGCGACCTTCATTGTTCCGGCTGTTCCAGAAGCGTCGAGAGTTACTACAGCTGGAGTTCCAAAGAAGAGTAGAGCAGCAATGCCTGTTGGAATCAACATCCTTGAGCGCTTATAAAGTCCGATGCCATGCGGTTGGTGTTTAGCAAACCTAATTGTGAATAGAGCAGTGATGAAAACTATGAGCCAGGTAAGTCCTGCAACGTCAACGAAGTAGACCCATTTCGCAAGGTAAGTGTCTACCAGAGACAGTCCGCCTCTAGCCCAAGGTAATCCTCCGTACGGGAATACTCCAGCTACATATTCTCGAGCAGTGAAGATAGCACCTAGAGCAAATGCGATAACGAATGGCTGAGCTCCATGAAGATTCAACGTTGCAATGTAACGCCAGACAACTGCTGCGATGGCTGCAGCTAGGCCAAAGATCAGAGCAGAGATTAGTGATCCTGCAAACCATGGGATTGGACCAAGGTACGTTGTCAGCCATTTCAGAAGGATTCCAAAGAACGCGAATCCGGCCAAGGTGCCAACAATGAATGCCTTGAAGAATCCAAGGAGTCGAATTGAAACAAGAATCAGGAAGTAGCCGATGAAAATGCCAGGCCAGAAGTTGAATGCTGGATAGCTCAAAGCTATAAATGCTCCGCCGATAGAGCCAACTAACGCTCTCCCCCAGATAGAGGTGGACAGCCTTAGCCAATTAATGATTAAAGTGAACACTCTCTAAGCGTAGTAGGAGTAGGCAACAATGCCGCGCCTGATCTGGTCAATAGATGACTGGGCAGTTGCTGAGAGTTCATCTGGGTTCACCTTAGAGATTTGCTCAAGAAGATCAATAGTTTGCTTACACCAGCGGATGAAGTCTCCAGCCAACATTCCTGTTTGCTTGAGTACTGAATCAAGCCTTGAACCTGTAGCCCAGCGGTGCATCTGTAGTGCCATCGACGAATCAGGCTCAGTGGATTGAGGTAGATTGTGCTCCTTAGCTAGAGCTTGTAGATCATCCCAAACCTCCAAGGTTTCATCAAAAACAGCGACAAACTCACCCTTAGGCATCTTTGGAGTGAGACTGTCATCGTCTCTTCTGGCTTCATAGACCAAAGACGCTGCAATGGCAGCCAATGTCTGAGCGTCCACGTGATGCCATACTCGTCGGCTGATACATTCGGCAACTAACAAGTCTCGTTCACCATAAATCTTTGAAAGCTTCTGCCCAGATTCTGTAATCTCCAGATCACCATCGGATACCGTCACATACCCAAGCTCAATCAGCACTTCAGTGATTCGGTCAAAGGTCTTTGCTACTTGATTGGTCCTTGATTCGATTTGTTTAATGATTGCCGCGGTTTCACGTTCGAGTTTGTACCAACGCTCACCCCATCTTGAGTGCAGTTCTCGGTCTGGGCAGGCATGGCAAGGATGAGAGCGCAATTCTCTTTTGAGGTTAGTGACTCTGACTTCAAGTTGTCTCATGCCTTTGGTCTGTCGTAAATCGTTCCTTCTAGCCTGTCTTCCTGACGTCGCTATTTCTCTTTCCAGGTCCGAAACCTGTCTTCTAAGACGCGCGTACTCTCTGAAGTCACCAACATGGCATTTCATAGACTCTTCATAGCCATCTAGAGATGCTTGTTTCTCACGTATACCTCTAGCTAGTCCAACAACAGATCTGTCAGCCTGGAACTGAGCGAAAGATGTTTCTAATACTTCTCTTGAACGCCTTTGTCCGAAAGCTTCGATCAGGTTTACTGCCATGTTGAATGTAGGTCGGAATGAAGATATCAGCGGGTATGTTCTCTTGGAGGCTAGACCTGCAACATAATTCGGATCTAGATTCGCTGCCCACTGGATGACAGAGTGTCCTTCAACGTCGATTCCACGACGTCCGGCTCTTCCTGTTAGCTGTGTGTATTCACCAGGAGTTATCTGGACACGACCCTCACCATTGAACTTATCTAGTCGATCTAGAACTACAGTTCTTGCAGGCATGTTGATGCCCAGAGCGAGAGTTTCCGTTGCGAAGACAACCTTCACAAGCTTTCTAAGGAAAAGTTCCTCAACAACTTCTTTGAAAGCAGGAAGTAATCCAGCGTGGTGAGCAGCCACTCCACGCTCAAGTGCACTGAGCCATTCAAAGTATCCCAATGCAGCTAGATCTTCGTCTGCGATGCTCCCACACTTCTCTTCAGCAATGCGACGAATAAGTTGCTTATCCTCCGGTTTGGTAAGTCGTATACCTGAAGCTAGAACTGATTGAACTGCAGCTTCACAACCAGCTCTAGAAAAGATGAAGAAGATTGCTGGTAGCAAGTCAGCTTCATCCAAAAGTTCAATGATTTCAGGTTTACTTGCCTTATAGATACGACCCATGTTTCGATCTGGGAAACCAGTATGCCCTCTTCTACCTCTGATCGGTCTGTTAGTTGGCTGACGCATCTTGTTGGCATGTCGTTGCACAAGGTCCACATTGACGCGTAGCTCTTTATCTGAATCATCAAAAAGTGGAATGAGTTCATCACCGAAAAGAACGTGCTGGTTGAGAGGGACAGGTCGAACTTCAGAGACAATCACAGTGGTTCCGCCCCTTATTTCATCAAGCCAAGCACCGAACTCTTCAGCGTTAGAAACGGTTGCACTAAGAGAGACGACCTTTACATCCTTAGGAAGATGGAGAATCACTTCTTCCCATACAGCGCCTCGGAATCTATCGGCAAGATAGTGAACTTCGTCCATCACAACAAATCCCAGACTTATCAATGAGTTCGAGTTCGCATAGATCATGTTTCGAAGAACTTCTGTTGTCATCACCAAGATTTGAGCATCAGCGTTGATGTTGGTATCACCGGTTAGAAGTCCAACCTTGTCTGAACCATATCTAGCCTTGAGTTCCGAATACTTCTGGTTGCTTAGAGCTTTGATGGGTGTGGTGTAGAAGACCTTTAGGTCTTTCTCAACAGCGAGGTGAATGGCAAACTCACCAATGATGGTCTTACCTGCTCCTGTTGGAGCAGCAACGAGTACACCTTGCCCTTCAGCTAGTGCTCGGCAAGATTGCTCTTGGAAGTCATCTAAAGGGAACTTCAGTAATTTCTTAAAGTGCTCGAGGCTCGGGCTCTGCTTGTTTTGTTTAGCTCGTGTGAATCGTTCAGAAGGTGAGAGTTGTTCTTCCATTAGGAAACTGCATCAGGTTTATAGTCAGTGGCTAGATCTGGTCCTTCAATCGCATCTTTCGCTTTACGAGCTCTGCGTTTGTCATTAGCGAGCGCGATTGCTGCTGAGAGATAGTAGAAAGCGAGCAATGGAATCATAAGTAGAAACATAGAGATTGGATCTGACACCGGAGTTGCTAAAGCACCAATCAATGAGATTAGGAAGATTGCTGGACGCCAGCCCTTAAGAATGCTTTTACCGCTTAGTACACCGACGGCGTTTAGTAGAACAAGAATAGCTGGAAGCACGAATGCTAGACCGAAAACTAGTAGCACGCGAACTGTGAATAGAACATACTCTGATGCGTTAATTACGTTAGAGCTTCCCTCTGGAGTAAAACCTAGAAGCGATCTAATGAATCCTGGGAAGAGCCACCAACCGAAGTATGCACCGCCTAGAAAAAGTGGAGTGCTGGTCAGTGCAAAAATCACGGTGTATTTACGTTCGCGTTTCTTGAATGCTGGTGCTAAGAAAGCCCAGATCTGATATAGCCAGAAAGGGCTGGTGATGAACAAGCCAATGAAGAATGCAACCTGGAAGTGTAAGTCAAAGGCAGAGATTACGGAACCGAAGTTGACGGTTGCATTTACGTTTGCTTCTTGAG
Organism: Rhodoluna sp.; assembly: GCA_044232765.1. Classification (GTDB taxonomy): domain Bacteria; phylum Actinomycetota; class Actinomycetes; order Actinomycetales; family Microbacteriaceae; genus Rhodoluna. The sequence continues at coordinate 8,385 of JBIILH010000003.1, forward strand.
CTACGCGGAGAATTGGCTTTTGCAGTTCCTTGAAGACGTAGTCGAATAACTCCCAACCGATGATGGTTCCGGCAAGTATGGCGAAAGCTGATCGAAAGAGTCTTTTTCGTAATTCTCGGAGGTGCCCCGAGAGCTTCATTCTCTTATCGGGGTTGCGGCGAAGAGCCATTAGTCTTTTTTAGGTTGTTCTTTCTCAGAACTAGCCTTCTTGTCCTCGTCGCGCTCGTCGCCAAGCTGCTTCATTTCCTTACGGAAGATACGCATTGACTCGCCAAGACTCTTGGCGAATGTTGGAAGCTTTGGAGCTCCCCAAATGATGAGGACAACAAGAATGATGAAGCCTAAGTGCCAGCCTTCTAAACGCATTGATCAAACCTTACTGATTCGGATTACGGTCTTTGTTACCTGTGCTTTCAAGCCTACGCTGTCTTTCCAACCTAGAACGTTTTAGAGCACTTGTTTCAATCTTAAGGGTTTTAGCCTTTTGCTTGAGTGGGTCAAGTGCCCTGTTTACTCGCACAGCCGACTTTTTGAGCCTTAGGCCAACAACGGCAAGGGCGGTGATGGTTGCCACGCCAATGAAAATTGAGATGTAGAGCCAGATTCCTTGCATTTATTCAGCATCCTTAGGTGTATTTGAAGAGCGTTCTCCCAGAGCATTCAGGGCAAAATCTCGGACACTTTGGCGGGCAATCTCAGGTGCGATAACTCTTGCAGCGCCACCAAATCTTGCGATAACGCGACCAAGGTTACGAACGTCCCCAACTTTGATCTTGAACCTCTTGACACTTTTGCTCACAGCCTCGGGTTCTTCAACTGGTTTGAAGTCAAATATGAGTGAATACGCCTCAGGGTCGACTTCAAGTGTCACTACCGTGTCAGTCTCAGCCGATGTGTAGATCTCGTCAACAAGTTCAGCTTCTAGAGCTTCCTTAGAGATTGGATCACTGGTTGGCTTAGCGTTTCTCATTCGATCTAGGCGGAATGATCTGACGTTCTTGTTTGATGGACACCATGCTCTCAAGTAGATGACTTCACCTTGCGAGTCAACCCTTAGCGGTTCAAGTAATCTCCCGATAGTCGTTTCGCCTTTTAGATTGAGATAGTCGCAGGTGATACTCACACCAGATGACATAGCTTCTCTAATGGCAACAAGGTCATTATCTCTATCACCTGTTTCAATCAAGACGCTTTTCTTTTTCTCTGGACCATCTTCAATTGCAAGAATCCTTTGCAATTCTTGAATCTCATGGTTATCTACAAGTCCCGGAAGTGAGCTTAGATACACGAGCCCAGCTGCAAGAGCAGATGCTTGTCTTGATGAGAGTCTCGGAACCTCGTCAATTGCCTCGTTGAAGGTGTATTTGATTGATACGAAGCCATCATCCAAATCGTCATAGTTAACCTCGTACGAACCATCCTGATTTGATTTCATAAGATCTGTGAAGCTAATCATCTTGACAGCTTTGACTATCTCTTTCTTTGAGACTCTAAAATGGCCAACAAGTTCTTCAACTGTGTATTCTTCACCATCAACAAGTAAACCTGTTAATGCGAGCATGAGATTGAAGCGATCAGTGTCGTCAAGTTTGATTTCATCAGGCATGTAAATCAGCTACCCTTCTGAAACCGAGTTCAACAAGAGTCGCTAGTTCCTTAGGTTCAACCACTTCAATTTGGTCCGCATACTCACGAAGCTGTTCTGCCAGAACGTATAGGTCATGGTAGTTCAGCTGCAGGTTGTTGTCTTTCTTGTTTGGAACAAGATCAAGTTCATACCTGAACCAGGCTTCACTCCCCTGGGTGACTTTCAAGACAGCTACTTGCGACTTAGCGTGCTCATCTAAGTCATTCACCGCAGAATCGATGACTGATTGATCTGGCATCTCAAAGGTTTTGACTTCTCTACCTTCGGTAACTAGTCCCACCTTGCTGACGATTCTTCTGAGCATAAAGTTTCTAGCTTCTTGTCTTGCCTCATCGAATCCCAGCACCAACCAGGCTCCAGCAATCTGTCTCATGAGCCATGGTTGAAGAGTTCTTGTTTGAATTTCCCCAGTTTTTGGATTCCTATAATCGAAGGAAATCACTTGTGACTCAGAAATAGCGAAGTCGATGTCTTTGAATGATGGTTCGAAGGTGTGAATCTTTGGCGAAATACCTATGATGTCTGAGGATTGACCTACTACTCCAAGTGCTCTGAGCTTAGTAATTCCCCGGCTCGCATCAGTTGATAGAGATCCTCCAGCCCAAGCTTCTGCTGCGAGATTGAGAAGTGCAAGTTGTCTAGGAGTTAGCTTGACGCTAGTCGGCCAAGAGAAACTCTCACGCTTGATTCTGTAAGTGGTTACTTGATTGTTCTCATCCTCATGCTTAGGAATCTCTGATTCAATTCGAATTCCAATCTCACGAAGACTTGCCTTGTCTCGTTCGAACTTGCGCTCAAGAGTTGAGTTGTTTCCTCCCTCTTTGTATTCGTTGTCGTAGCCGCGAACAGTTTGGAGAATCTGATTCTTAGTCAACCCTTCGGTTGCATACAGCAGTGTGCAGGTCAGGTTGAATAGACGCTCGGGCTTACCGAGATCGAAATCGTCATTCTCCTTGGACGCCATGAAGTCTTTTACTACTTGTTGATACCTAGAACATCAATGACGAAGATCAGTGTTGCGTTGCCAGGAATCGAACCCTGTCCTGCTTCACCGTATGCAACATCTGGAGGCATAACTGCGATCACCTGGGAGCCGACTGTGATTCCTTCTAGAGCCTTTACGAATCCTGATATCAGGTTGGCTTCGGCAAGTGTGAAAGTAGCTGGAGTTACAGGAGTCTGAGCGTCTCTTTGAGTCCATGAAGAGTCAAAAGGGTCACCAATGTCATCTGTCCAAACCCAGCCGGTGTAGTGAACAGTGATGGAATCACCGATCTTGATTGCTTCACCTTGACCTGTAATCAAAGTAGATCTCTTGAATTCCTTAGGAGCAGCAAAACTAGGCTGAATTAGTCCTGGCTGACCAGTCTTAGGTGTTAGCACCACTGCAGGCATGCCTGACTCTAGAGCGTTTGCTGCTCCATTGGCGTGAGGAAGGTAAACCTTCTTTAGTTCAAGAACGAAAAGGGAACCTTCCGGGTCGTCTGTATTCGCAGGGAGTGCGAAAGCAACTACAGAACCTTGCTTAACTCCACTAAGAGCATCGCAGAACTGCTTGGTAGAAGTTGAGTTAAATACCTGTGAAGCTAAGTCAGTTCCATCCCACTTGCTCGAGGCAAGTGCACTTCCTGATGTGGAAGAGAAAACTGCGTATTCAATAGTGATTAGTGAATCCCCAACAAAGGCCGGACCATTACCTTCACGAATAATTTTGGTCTGAGCGCTTTTGATGCTCGCTAGTGGAGACTTGATGGTTGAACCTGCTTCAGCAGTTGCGAATTCAACTGTCGGGACCTTGTTTAGATCGGCTGTTACCTTTACAGCGTCAATCTCTGATCCACCCTTATAGGTCTCACAAGTGGCGGTTAGTCCCTCGAATGCTCTAACTTCAGGGGTCGCATTAGACATGCAGCCAGTAAGGGAAAGGGCGAGAGCTGAGGAAATAAGGATGGCAGTGATTTTGGACACAGAAACAACTTTCTTTGAATTGCCTCCAGTTTACTCGCCGTTTTCCTCAAATCCCCTAAGTGTGGCTTCTGCAGAACTTTTTGCAGATCTAAGCGACTTTCTCAATTTCTTTTCACTAATTGTTCTCTCGCCCACGTGCTCTGGATTCCAGATAGCAATATCCTCGTCCTCAAATTCAGGCTTATTTCGCCTACTGAAGCTTGGAAGTTGAGTGTCAGGTGCTAGTCGCCTAGCGGTCAGCAGGAAGCCCGTGTGGCCGCCCATTCGGTGCTCAGGTCTAACTGCAAGGCCTTGTAGATGCCAACCACGAACAAGCGATTCGAAGGCCTCCGGTTCTGCGTAGAGGTTGCTAGATCTGATTTCCTCAGCAACTCGAGACAACTGGGTAACGGTAGCCACGTAACAGATAAGAACTCCACCGGGAGAAAGTGCGACAGACACGGACTCAATGCACTCCCATGGAGCAAGCATGTCTAGAACCACTCTGTCTACTGATCCGGCTTCGATATGCTTTGGTAGCTTTTCTTCTAAGCTGCCAAGTCGAACATCCCAGTTTGTGGGTCTAATGCCAAAGTGAGTGCTGACGTTAGCTTGAGCTATCTCCGCGAATTCTTCTCTTCTTTCGAACGAAGTTAGATGACCTTCAGGACCAATTGCTCTAAGCAAGTACATGCTCAATGCTCCTGAGCCAACTCCAGCTTCAACAACTCTTGCGCCTGGAAATATGTCTCCCATAGTCACAATGTTTGCTGCATCCTTTGGATAGACAATAGCTGCGCCTCTAGGCATCGATAAAACAAAATCTGTTAGCAAGGGTCTGAACGCCAGGTACTCAACTCCAGCTTGATTTGAGATAACAGATCCATCTGGCTTTCCGATGATCTCATCGTGCATGATGTCTCCACGATGGGTGCCAAACTTGGCTCCTGCAACAAGAGTGATTGTGTTGAGTCTGCCTTTAGGACCAGTTAGTTGAACTCGCTCCCCTGCGACAAAAGGACCGCGATGCTTTCTTGGTTTGTCGCTCACTAGATTAGTTTCCTCAACTGTTTGAAAGTTACTCCCTCAAGAGTAGGCCAAATAACTCGACCTGGTTTCTGAGGGATTTCTATGATGTTTGGAATGCCAATCGCATAAGTTCCCGCAGCCTCGGCTGAGGTTAGTCCAGTTACTGAATCTTCGAAGGCGAAACATTTGCTCGGATGGAAACCAAGCAGAGCCGCAGCCTTCTCATAGGCCTCAGGATGAGGCTTTCCTCGAGTGACGTCATCGCCTGCAACAATGACATCGAAAGCGTCAAAAGTAATGGCATCAACCACCTGTTGAGCCATTCTGTGGAGCGCCATAGTCACCAGAGCGGTTTTAACGTTGCGTCTACGAAGCTCGAGTAGGAGTTCTTGAGCCCCTGGACGCCAGGGAACAACCTTGGCTAACTTACTCTGAACGTCATTGGTAAGACGATTCTTGATCTCTTCAGGCTCTAATGGGATGTTGGCTCTATCTTTGAAGACCTTTGAGGACTCATCGAGGTCCATTCCTATAATGTCCAAGCCGTCATTTGAGGTCCAGGTACCGTTGTGCTCAGCCGCTAATGCCTGCTCGCTGGCCATCCAATATGGCTCTGAATCAATGATTGTTCCGTCCATATCAAATAGAACGGCGAAGGATGGTTTACGACCTAGCATTATGTGAAAAGTCTAATCGGCGGAAATGAAATAGAGTTCTTATGACTCTTGAAGTGAAATGGTGATTGATTGAACGAGATTTCAAATATCTTTGGTGGCCGTGTACTAATAATCGCGTTAGATGGTTGGACTGATGCAGGGATGGCATCAACTGGTGCAGTGACCTATATCAAGGACAAGCTAGCCTCCGATCTGCTTGTGTCTATTGACGACCAGGACTACTTCGACCTTCTGCGCCAAAGACCAATCATTGTTTTAGATGAACATGGTGAGCGCGACTTTGTTTGGCCAAGCCTTGAGCTATTTGGTCCTGGTCCTAAAACTCCAATCCAACAGAAAGACTTGAGCCTCTACTTCCTAACAGGGCAAGAACCTGCTTTGCAGTGGCAGTTCTTGATCACCGAACTGGTAGAGATTATTGAAGATCGCGACATTGAAGCTGTGATTATGTTGGGGTCACTAGCTGCTGAGACTCCACACTCCCGTGCAATCCAGGTCTACAAGAACAGTCAGAGCGCGTCTGTAAGAAATGCCCTAGGCATTGAAAGAAGCAATTACGACGGGCGAGCCGGATTCATTTCTGTTCTAGGTCACGCTCTTGAAAAAGCTGGTCTTCCAACTATCTCTATCTGGGCTCAGGTCCCTCACTATGTTGCGTCAATGCCATCTCCTAAAGCTGCCCTTGCTCTAGTGAATGATTTAGAGATCATGCTTGGCTTCACCGTTGACCACAAAGAGATTCTTGACGCAGCTTTTGAGTGGGAAAGATCAGTAGATAGTTTTGCTGAAGGTGATGAAGACCTGCTCAACTACATCGCAGGTCTAGAACGATCTAGAGATGAAGCCGAAGCTGAAGAAATGACAACCGATCAGCTTGCTTTAGAGTTTGAAAAGTTCTTGAGACAAAACGAAGGTGATTCTGAACCGCCTAAGAACTAGGCAGTAATCCAACCGTTGCTCAACATAACTAACAGACCAATACCAACTACTAATCGCCAAATAACAAAAGGCATGAACGAGCCCTTGTTCAAATACTTCAAGAGACCTGCAATAACTGCATAGCCAACAACAAATGACGTGATTGTGGCGACGATAGTTCCAGACAACGCAGCTGAATCTAATTGCTGGTAGCTGTCTTTGAACTCGATTAGTCCACTTGCAAGCACTGCTGGTATTCCAATTAAAAAAGAGAATCTAGCTGCAGCTGTTCTATTGAATCCTGCGAACAAACCAAAGCTGATGCTTGCTCCTGATCTTGACACTCCAGGGACAACTGCGAGAGCTTGACCTAGTCCAAAACCTAAAGCTGTATTGAAAGTCATGTCAGCAACTTCCTTTTGCTTTCTTCCATAACGATCAGCGAGGTAAAGAATTCCAGCAAACAAAATCATGGTGAATGCAACCACCCAAAGAGTTCTAACAGTTTCTTGAATGAATTCTCTAAGCAGGTACCCGGCAAGACCAACAGGTATTGAAGCTATGATGACAAGCCATGCCATTTTGTAGTCTGCATTACCACGGTGCTTTGAGTTGAACACTCCCCTAAACCATGCTTTAACGAGGCGAGCAATGTCTTTAGCAAAGTAAATCAGTACCGCTGCTTCTGTGCCTAGTTGGATAGTAGCGATGAAAGCTGTTGTTGCGGAGTTCTTATCGAACAGACCTGGAACCTGCATAATCTCAGAGGCTATTTGTACGTGAGCGCTAGATGAGACAGGAAGAAATTCTGTTAGGCCCTGAACAATTCCTAGAATGATCGCTTCTAGGAAATTCATGACCAGTCTTCGTCGTCTTCCGCTAACTCCATAGGAAGCACTTCCCCATATTCATCGGATATTGCTTCTTCATAATCTAGGAAGGCAGTTTTGAGGTGCTCATACGTTGCAACAACTGCTGGGTCTTCGCTGCCTCGACCGCTAGAAATCGCCTCGTAATGTCTTTCGAGTGCAGCTACCAAACTGTTCAGAGTGTTACGCGCTTCATGAGCCATGTTTCAAAACTACTCCTGCTAGCCCCAATTGTCATCAACCCTAGGCCAAAGTCTTCTGCTGTATTCGTAGTAACATTTAGAACTGGTAGTCAAAGATGAATGCCAACCTAAAGTCCGGGTGGCGAAATGGTAGACGCGCTAGCTTGAGGTGCTAGTCCTCGCAAGGGGGTAGGGGTTCAAGTCCCCTTTCGGACACGTAGTTTGAGACAGCTACTAAAGCCCCGGCAGCAATGTCGGGGCTTTACTTATTGAATAACGAAGAGACAGAAAAACAAATGACTGATCAGAGCCAAGTAAATGTAGAAGGCCTCTCTTCTGCTGCTCTGTTCTCTATTGAGACCGCCAGAGAGCGAATAGTTGGCAAGAGAGTCTTTGTTTTGACTGGGGCTGGTCTGAGCACAGATTCAGGTATCCCTGACTACCGTGGGCAAGGTCGTGTTGCCAAGCACCCAATGACCTATGACACTTTCATGGGTTCTGAGCTGGCACAAAAGCGATACTGGGCTAGAAGCTACGTCGGTTGGTCGAGAATCTCATCGGCTCTGCCTAACCCTGGACATGTCGCTCTGGCTAAGGCAGAGACTCAAGGTCGAATCAGTGCTCTTGTGACGCAGAATGTCGATGGATTGCACCAAGAAGCCGGCAGTAAGTCTGTCATTGATCTGCACGGTCGTCTAGATCGAGTTGTTTGCATGGGCTGCAAAGACTCCATCGCGAGAATAGAAATGGATAGCTTCCTCAAGGAATTGAACCCTGGCATCACAAAAGACGTTTCGGTTGAATTCACTCCTGATGGTGATGCTGAGGTGGAAGGAACAGAGAACTTCATCGTGCCAAGTTGTACTAAATGCAATGGTGTTTACAAACCAGATGTGGTCTTCTTTGGTGAATCAGTTCCAAGTGCTCGAGTTGAACTAGCTCTCAGCCTCCTCGAGGATTCAGATATTCTCTTGGTTGCCGGAACATCTCTAACAGTGAACTCAGGATATCGATTCGCCAAGCAGGCTACAAAGACACAGAAACCTATAGTCGTTGTCAACTTAGGTCCTACACGTGCCGATCATCTAGCTAACGCAAAGATAGAGGCGAACACTTCATTGGCTTTAGAAAGGCTCTTAGTTGATTGAAACAATTCTTGGACTGCTAAGACATGGTCAGACAGATTGGAACATCGATCTCAGGCTCCAAGGTTCCACAGACATTCCTTTGAATGACACTGGACGTACTCAGGCCCGTCTTGCTGCAGCATCATTGAATCGTGAAGACTGGGATGTAATCATCGCTTCTCCCCTATCTAGAGCAAAAGACACAGCAGACATAGTTGCACTGGAACTCGGTATGAATGTCGTCGTAGTGCCGGAGCTTATTGAAAGGTCTTTCGGAGTAGCAGAAGGATTAGATCACGCCTCTTGGCGAAAACTCTATGAAAGTCATCAAGTCATCGAAGGTTTAGAGTCTCTAGAGGATCTTCGAACAAGAACAGTTCAACTACTTAATTTGATTGCTAACGAGTATTCAGGCAAGAGAGTACTGGCTGTTTCCCATGGAGCCTTCATCCGTAAAGTTCTCACTATCGTCACTAACGGTGAGTTGCCTCGTGATGGCGAACGTCTGAGCAATGCGTCTTTGAATAGATTTATGCACGCCGATGGTACCTGGACCATTACTGATTACAGACCAGAGTCCTTAGGAATCTAGTTCCTCAAATTGCTTAAGTAGAGCGTCAGCGGATTTATCCCAATCAAACTCGTTCGCTTGCTTTACAGACAAGGCAGACTTCTGTTTCCATCGAATCTCATCTTTAAGAGACTTGAGCGCTTTAGCAAAGCTTTCAGGGCTATCAGCATCAAAGTAGGTACCAGCTGAATCTGCTACTTCCTTGAAGATCTCAAGTTCAGACACAACAACTGGTGTTCCTAGTTGCATGGCTTCAACCAGAGGTATTCCGAAGCCTTCATCCTTGCTGGCTGATACCAACGCGAAAGCTGACAGCAGGAGGTCTCTGTATTCAGTGTCTGTTACACCATTGTGGAAAACAACATTTGCGCCGCTAAGTTCTGCCACCTTTTGCAGCGAACTCTTTCGCTGTTCTGAGATTTTGCTCAGCAGAAGCAAAGTGAATTCAGGAGCTAGACCTGCCCCTTTGATAAGTGTCTCAACATTCTTATAAGGCATGAAAGAACCGATGTAGATCAAGTTCTTATTAGAAGCCATTGACCTGGCTTGAATCTGACCGACTTTTTCTGGCGCGTTGTAGACAATAGCTATTGGTTTACGAGTTAGGTGATGCTGCTCCATCAAAATCTTCGTAGTCCTCGAAACAGTGGCAACTGCGTCAGCCCTATTTAGAAGCCATCGCTGTGGCTGGTAACTGAGGTGGTAGAGACGCCAGATTATTCTCACCAACAGGTTCAAATCTTGCGGTGGTTTGCGATGACGGTAGTAGATCAAGTCGTGCAGAGTGAGGATCAGTTTGTACTTCCTACCTACACTTCCCATCAATTGCATTGGTGAGAAAACATGGGTTGCACCCAGTCGATTTAGTTTTCGAGCTATGAACAACTCAACTGGAGATTGCGGATTGTTCAGGACAACGTACTCAATACCTGCAGGCAAGGACTCCAGTTGCCTCAAATCATGAACGATTGTAACAACTCGCACTTTGCTTGCCAAAGCTTTTGCCAACTCAGCACTAAATCGGCTTATGCCGTCGTGCCTATCGGTTCTAATGAATCTCGCATCAAAGTGAAGTGTCTGCATCTTGATAACTACTTTGAAAAGAATTCGTTCATGACTTCAATAGCTTCTGAAGCTGCCTCATAGTGAACTAGATGTCCACAGCCTTTAATCTCGTGAACACGTGCGTTATACATTGTCTTGGCAAAATCATAAACGGCAGATACGGGTGTTATCTCATCAAGTTCAGCGGCAATCAGTAGAACTGGTTTGTGTATGTCTTTCACAAATGGGATTACAACGTTCTCAGTCGCTGCTAAATAGGCTTCCCAAACAACTTGAGAGTTAGCGAAGCTGTTGAAGTGACTGCGGTGCTGCTGCTTGATCCATTTGCGAAGGGCCTTATCTTTTGACTTAGTTGTGTAAGCAGACATCGAATCAACCAATAGATAAGTCTTAGTCATCTTGTTGCCTACGTACTCCGGAACAATGTGAGCCAACCAGTAGTAGAACTTCACAAACTCTAATAGCACCTTTGAAATACCCACGACTTTTCCACCAGCTACTGGGTTCACAAGAACTATCTTCGAGAACAGGCCTAGCTTGGCTTCTGTTGAGCTGACTACTAAAGTTCCGAAAGAGTGACCGACCACTAGAGGACTCTTTAGTTCGAGTTTGTCTAGAAATTCTTTGAACCAAACTGAATAGGACTCCAGGGAGTGTTCTACCTTCATTGGGTCAGAGGTACCAAAACCAGGCAGGTCAGGAGCAATCACGTTGTAGTTGGTTAGGCCGCCAGCAAATGCCTCTAGTCCGTGGTGATCTCCCCTATAACCGTGAACTAGAACCAGAGTCTCAGCCTGAATGGTGTTTCCAGTGGTCGCTGGATAAAGCCAGTAGTTGGTGTTCACGCCATTAATCGATACGGACTTAGCTACGGCTCTATCCCGTGCTTCTGCGGTGAGTTCAGCGGAAGATTTCATTTGCACCTCCCATGCCCAATTTCCTCCCCTAATTCTATCCAAACAAAGACCAGTAGGCCCTACGAGCCAATGTCCGTTGGTCCAAGTAGTCTGTGTGTGTGAATGAAGCGACTAATAAATTGAAATTACCAAACTGGTTAGACACCATCGCAGTTTTTGATACAGAAACTACTGGGCTTAACCTTGCGCAAGACAGAATTGTCACTGCTGCCCTACACAGAATGACTTCGGATGGAGAGATCATCCCGGGTGGATTCGACTGGGTAATCAACCCTGGCATTCCTATTCCAGAAGTAGCCAGCAAGGTACATGGTTTTTACGATAAAGACGTGGCTGAAGCTATGCCTGCTTCTCAAGGAGTTCCGCAGATTGTAGACGCAATCAATGCCTGCTTCGCTGAAGGTATCCCAGTGCTCGCATACAACGCCGCCTACGACTTCACCATCCTTCACTACGAGGCAATTCGTAATGGAGTGAACCCCCTTGAATTTGGTTTAGTCATCGATCCTCTGGTTATCGACAAGACAATTGATAAGTACCGCAAAGGTAAGCGAAACTTGGTTTCTGCTGCGGAGCGCTATCAAGTTGAACTACTCGCCGCCCACACTGCTAAAGACGACGCAGTCGCAGCTGGGCATGTTGGACTTGCAATGCTTAGATTCTTCTCTGCCATGGAGAAGCCTGTCGTAGCATTCCCTGCTTCAGCTCAGATTTTGCATGACGAGCAAGCCAAGTGGGCAGATGAGATTGAAGCAAGCTACGCGAAGTGGCGTCAACAGGATGTGCCGGACTACAAGCCCGTTTTCGGTTGGCCGGTAAAGAAGTTGGCTTAAACTAAAAATGGACCTCAATTGAGGTCCATTTTCTTTGGTTCAGAGACTAGTTCTGAGTACCGAAGTTCTTGTATCGCTCGTTGAACTTCTCAACGCGACCAGCTGAGTCCATGATTCTCTGCTTACCTGTGTAGAACGGGTGAGACTCTGAAGATATTTCAACGTCGAATACTGGGTAAGAGTTTCCGTCTTCCCACTCAATGGTCTTGTTGCTAGTAACGGTTGAGCGAGTTAGGAAAGATACTCCTGATGCTAGATCACGGAATACTACGGTCTCGTACTTTGGGTGGATGTCAGCCTTCATGAGAAAACTCTTTCAATTCAAAGGGATGTTGTGCTCTAAGCACTCTGTAAAGACTATACCAAAACAGGTAAGGTTCGCCAGTAGTTATTTGGCTCTAACAGCAAATCTTCCTGATTGGAAGGCAACTTCTAGAGGCAAACCATAGGCTTCGCTTAGCTTTTCAGTGGTCAAAGTGTGGTTTATAGGGCCACTGGCGATGATTCTCCCCTGGTTTAGGACCAAGGCGTGAGTAAAGCCAGCTGGGATCTCTTCAAGGTGGTGGGTGACCATGATGATTGCTGGGGCTGCTGGATGAGAGGCGTAGCCGCTCAAAATCTTGATGGTGGCTTCTCTAGAACCAATGTCTAGACTGGCCACAGGCTCATCTAAGAGAAGCAGTTCAGGGTCAGGCATCACTGCTCGGGCGATTTGAACTCTTTTACGTTCCCCATCGCTTAGTGTTCCGAATGGTCGATCAGCATATTCACTGAGATGCCATTCAGTAAGGACTCTTCTGGCTCTGCGTTCATCAACATCTTCATATTTCTCTTTGAATCGTCCTGTGACGGCATATGAGGCTGTCATGACTGCGTCTAGGACAGTTTCTGAGTTAGGAATACGACTAGCTATAGCCGTTGATGCAAATCCAATACGAGTTCTAAGGTCAAAGACGTTGATCTCACCTAGCGCATCACCTAGCACAGATGCTGATCCTGAGCTTGGCTGCATTTGAGCAGCCGCTATCTTCAGAAGAGTAGTTTTGCCTGCACCATTAGGACCAACAATGACCCAGCGTTCATTGTCCTTAACCGTCCAGGTGATATCGGTCAAGATAGTTTTATCTGATCGCATAACCGATACGTTGTTGAAAGACAGCACTTCATTCATAGGATTTCAGCCTAGGCTATGGAATTTGTCTGATGTTGTGTGACACACAGTTACCGCTTCAGCGAGTCGCTTGTGAAATAGGCAATAAGGTTTTCTTTATGAACCAAAGCCCTCGCCTTCTAGTCGTGCTCGACGTGGACTCAACGCTCATTGAGCAAGAAGTCATCGAGCTGCTAGCTGACTGTGCAGGAAAAAGGCAAGAGGTTGAGGCTGTAACAGAGCGGGCGATGTCTGGCGAACTTGATTTTGCTGCCAGTCTCAAGGCCAGGGTGTGCTATCTCAAAGGACTGCCTGAGAATGTTATTCAAGAAACACTTGCTAAATGCACTCCCACAAAAGGTGCAAAGGAACTCATCGCAGCAGTACATGCTGCAGGCGGAAAAGTCGGAGCAGTCTCGGGTGGCTTCTCTCAACTACTAGATCCAATTGCCAAGAGTTTGAATCTAGATTTCTCGAGAGCAAATCAGCTAGAAGTCATCGATGGAATTCTCACCGGTGAAGTTATTGGCACCATCATCGATAAACCTGCTAAGGCTACCGCTCTAATTGAGTGGGCCAAAGCTTCAGAAATTGATATTGAGAACACAGTCGCAATCGGCGACGGTGCTAACGATCTAGACATGATGGCTGTTGCCGGATTAAGTATTGGCTTCAATGCTAAGCCGAGGGTAAGAGCAGCGGCTGATTTGATTCTTGACTCTGGAGACCTAAGTGACGCTATTGCCCTAATTGGTCTTTAGTGACCAGTTGAATGCAGTCCACCGTCAACGTGGATGATTTCACCAGTTGTCTTAGGGAACCAATCACTTAGTAGAGCAACAATTCCTCTCGCAGCTGGTTCAGTGTCAGAAAGCTCCCAGTGCAGTGGTGCTCGATCAACCCAGATATCTTCCATGCTTGAGAATCCAGGAATGCTCTTACCTGCTGGAGTGCGAAGTGGACCGGCTGAGATTAGGTTCACTCTGATGTTGTCTTTGCCTAGGTAGCGAGCTAGGTAACGAGAAGTTGATTCGAATGCTGCTTTAGCAACACCCATCCAGTCGTATACAGGCCATGAAACAGAAGCATCGAATGTTAGTCCTGCTACTGATGCACCCTCTCTAAGAATTGGTTTGGCTGCCATGGTGATTGACTTTAGAGAGTAAGCAGAAACCTGAACCGCTGTTGCGACATCTGGCCACTCTGTTTCTAGGAAGTTTCCACCTAGAGCTGTGCCTGGTGCGAAAGCGATAGCGTGAACAATTCCATCTAGATGTGGCAGGTGTTCTAAAACTCTTGAAGGAAGAGCAGCTAAATCTTCATCATTAGTTGCATCAAGTTCAATAACTGCACATGGCTTTGGAAGTCGTAGAGCGATCTTCTCTGTGATAGCCATCATTCGACCATAGGAAGAAAGAACGATGTCGGCACCTTGCTCTTGAGCTAGACGAGCAACTGTGAAAGCAATAGATGCTTCTGTTAGTACTCCGGTGATAAGAAGTTTCTTGCCTTCTAAAATTCCCATGATTTGTCGATCTTTCTGATTGGTTTATCTTGACTGTCTAATTCTGCCAGCATGTTCCTTGAAAAAGGCCTAGTGGCCCATGCCAAGTCCGCCATCAACTGGAATAACAGCACCTGATATGTAGGCTGCGTCATCACTAGATAGCCACACGACTACCTTTGCTACCTCTTCAGGAGAGGCGAAGCGTCCAGCTGGAATCTTTGCCTTGTATTGGTTTTGAACCTCTTCGCTTAGCTCCGCTGTCATGTCAGTATCAATAAATCCTGGGGCTACCACGTTTGCTGTGATGCCACGACCACCCAGTTCCCTAGTTAGAGATCTAGCCATACCAACTAGCCCGCTCTTGGCTGCTGAGTAATTCACTTGTCCGGCACTTCCTAGAAGTCCGACTACTGAACCAATGAAGACAACTCTTCCGAACTTGGCTTTCATCATGCCTTTGGTTGCTCTCTTTAGCACTCTGAATGATCCTGTGAGGTTAGTGTTTAGAACATCTTCAAAGTCCTCATCAGTCATTCTCATGAGCAAAGTGTCTTTGGTGATGCCAGCGTTGGCAACAAGAATTTCTACTGGGCCTAGCTTCTCTTCGATCTCAGCAAAAGCAGCATCAAGAGATGCTGGGTCTGTAACGTCAGCTTTAACGCTTAGTGAACCTGCTGGTCCTTCACCACTTCGAACAGTTACCGCTACACGGTGCCCTGCTTTGATGAATTCCTCGGCTATAGCCTTACCGATTCCTCGGTTTCCGCCGGTTACTAAAACAGTTCTTGAAGTTGACATCTGGTTTCGCCTTCTGAAATAACTAGGTGATAATTGCTAGTGAGCACCACAAGTCTATATCTGGCTTTGTTCAGAGTGCTCGAGGTTAGGAACCTAAAAATTGTCTAAAGCTCAGTCGGTAACTTCTCTTGAGGTTTCGCCTGAAGAAGAGCGTAGATCTCGCTTCATAAAGTACACCGTAGCCATGATTATCAGAGTTATCTGCGTGGTTTTAGCGGTTATCGTGCCGCTAGGTTGGCTTACAGTGCTATTCGCCTCTGGAGCGATATTCCTTCCATATTTCGCTGTGGTCATAGCTAACGCCCAAGGTGCAAACTCCTCCAATTCATCTAGAAAGTCTGCAGAAGCTCCAACAATCAGTATTTCTGCCGATTCGTTCAAGGCTGCAAAGAGTAAGAATGAAGACAGCAAGTAGCCCTAAGAGAAACTGGTTAAGTTGGGCACTTCTCGTTGTGTCCTTCACAGTTGCCTGCTGGTTTTTATCCCAATGGCAGTTCCATAGGCAAGCTGAAGTAGTAGCGAAGAACAACCTGATTGAGGCCAACTACAACGAAGAATCCGCAGAACTAATCGACGTACTTAGACCAGATGATTCTTGGCAAGACAACTTTGAATTCCGATCAGTTTCGGTTAAAGGCGAGTATCTTCCTGACGAGAACTATCTAGTGAGAAACCGTCCTTTGAACGCTTATCCAGGGTTCTTGCAACTAGTTGCTTTCAGGACAAATGAGGGATCTGTTATCTGGGTTGAACGAGGTTGGCTCCCTACTGGAAGTTCAGCGGATACTCCTGATGATGTGCCTCAAGTAAATGATGAAGTAAGAACGGTGCAGCTCAGATTGCGTCCAGCTGAACCAGATCTCGATAGAACGGCTCCTGAGGGTCAACTCTCTAGCATCTATGTCGCTGAGATTAGTTCCACTCTCGGAGACGATGTCTACATTCAGGCCTACGGCAGATTGATATCAGAATCCCCTAGTCTTCCAACTGGACGGCAGATTCCTAAGCCAATCTTGAGCGAAGGTAATCATCTAAGTTATGCATTGCAATGGATTCTGTTTGGGTTGATGGCAATTGGTGCAGTCCTTTGGACTCTTTCTCAAGAGCGCCGAAGAAAAGCGGGATTACCACCAAGAAAGCTAAGAATCCTCAACCGTGACAAAGATGCTGAGATTGAAGACAAACTTCTAGATTAAGAACTACTTCTTAACTGCTCGAAGTGCAACGATTCCAAATCCAACCTTGTTGATGACATCTGCAAACACATAGATGATTGCAGCTACACAAACTGCAAGTTGAATAGTTTGGGCTTCTGTTCCGGAAATCTCTAAGAACTCCTGTGTCGCAGTTCCAATTGGATAGATTGCCCAACCGATGATTACGAACTTCTTCATCGTCTCGATAGATTTCTTCATTGCTGCTGTGCCCTTAGTTGGTCTGATGTTCCAGATTGTGTAAGCGATCCAACCCCATGCAAGTGAAGAAATAATGAAGTTGACATAGTTGCCGATGGTTCCAGGTTGACCAACTTCACCAAAGTAACCGGTGATGATCATGACCAAGTCAGCTAGCACTAGACGATAGGTAGTTCCCTTTGGAGCACCTGCAAGAGATGCAATGATTCCAAACTCAAGAAGTAGAAGTGGTGTTGTAAGAATCCAGTCGATGTATCTAAGCGGCATTGTCGATTCAATAGCTGCAACATCTGTAAGACCAGGGAATGAAACAACATCCTTCATCTGCCAATACAAGATAGCTGCGATGAAGGTAATAAGAGCAGCATAAGTAGCTGTTGACTTGTGCTCAGGTTTTAGTTCAGTTCTTTCAAGAACGAAGTAAAGAGTTCCAGCTGCCATTGAGACAAAGCCGAGCATGAAAATAGCCTGAGTGAGAGTTATTAGATTCATGTATCTGGTCCTTTCCAGTTGTCTAAGAAAACACTATTGGGGAAAGGTAGAAATGCTGTTTAGGACAGGACAATCAAGTCGCGGTAGCCGTCATTCCAGAGGTCTTCTTGCCCGTCAGGCATGACAAGTACTCTTTCTGGGTTTAGTGCGTCTACGGCACCAACATCATGAGAAACAAGCACTACTGCCCCTGTGAAGGAAGCTAGAGCCTTGAGGATCTCTTCACGGCTAGCTGGATCTAGGTTGTTCGTAGGCTCATCAAGCAGCAATACATTGGCTCTGGATACAACTAGAGCGGCTAGGGCTAACCGAGTCTTCTCGCCACCACTTAGCACCGCTGCTGGCTTGTCTACATCATCACCAGAGAAAAGGAAAGAACCCAAAACTTTTCTTGCGTCAGTGTCATTTAGTTCAGGTGCCGAATTCTGCATGTTCTGAAGAACAGTTTTAGTTACGTCAAGAGTTTCGTGCTCCTGGGCGTAGTAGCCAATCTTTAGTCCATGACCTGCGTCAATCTGTCCAGTATCAGGATCTTCTACAGCTCCAAGAATGCGAAGCAGTGTAGTTTTTCCAGCACCGTTCAAACCAATAATTACTACTCGAGATCCTCGGTCAATTGCTAAATCAACCGCTGTGAAGATTTCAAGAGACCCATAGCTCTTGCTTAGGTTGTGTCCGAACAAAGGTGTCTTGCCGCAAGCCTGGGGATCCGGGAATCGAATGTTTGCAACGCGATCTCTCTCACGAACATCATCAAGCGAACTAAGTAGTTTCTCCGCTCTCTTGTTCATCTGATGAGCTGCAGATGCCTTAGATGCTTTCGC
>JBIILH010000111.1:0-2802 GCA_044232765.1 Rhodoluna sp.
TCTGTCACAGCTATTGCTGGCAAGGTTACTGATTTCCCAATACCTGCTTTGGATGATGGCGACTACTTCGGAATCTTGGATTCTGATGTGCCAGTGAATTCAAGCGTTCGTCTAGTTAGAAGTAAAACTATCCCTGGTGCTTACACCGACTTCTCCTGGATCAATCCAGCAGAAGCCTTCACAACTCCTAGATACATTGCTGTTCCTAAGGTAGGCATAAGCAAACTATCTGTAACGAACGCGAGTGATAAACCAACCACCATTTCAATAAAGATTGGTGGAGAGACCATTAAGAGAACTATCGGTGCTTCATCAACAGAAGTAATTAGGGCAACACCTGGTCTATCGATGGGCATCATTCCAAGTGATCAGGAAGTGTTTGCGAATCTAGTGATTGATATTGATGGTCGAATTGGCGTTATTCCTGTTCTAGATGACAAGAACATTTCAGGGCAAGTAAAAGTTAGCGTTCACTAACTATTCGTCATCACCGAAAATAAGTTCCCAAGGCTCTTTGCCAATAAGTTCAGCAGCTGCTTCAAACACATGGTGCTCTATTCGAACTCTTTCCTCCGTTGGGTTAGAGCTTTGATTCTGATTGAGTCGAAGAATCGGCAGTCTGTAAATCACAATTGTTTTTGTCTCGGCTCTTACAGACCATCGCTTCACAAACTTTGAATTAGCACCAAGGACTGGTGCATCTTGGATGCGATATTGCAGATCTCCTAGTTCTTCAGGCCAGCGTTCTCTTAGGTATTCGCAGGTTGAGCTGACTATTGAAGCGAAAGAATCAAGGCTTGAGCCACCTGTCTTATAGAGGGCACCAGAGAGCGAATGACGGATGCCACGTCCGTGGCGGTCTCTTGCTCTAGGTCTTAAGCTCATGGGGACATTGTATTCTTTAGTTTGTTGAGTGGAAGGGCCCTTATGAGTGTCAATTGGGACGCAATGGTCAAAACCTATGATGTTCGTGGCTTAGTAAACATTGATCTAACCGAAGACGTTGTTGAAGCATTAGCTGCAGGCTTCGTCGATGAGCTAGAGCTAGCCGGCAAGTCAGTTGTTGTAGGTCATGACATGCGTGACTCTTCTCCACTATTTGAACAAGCATTCGCTAGAGGAGCTCAGGCTCGTGGAGCAAACGTAATCTCTATTGGGCTTTGTTCAACAGATGAGTCTTACTTTGCTTCAGGGGATATGAATCTGGCAGCAGCCATGTTTACTGCAAGCCATAACCCAGCAAGCTACAACGGAATCAAATTCTCTAGAGCAGGTGCAAGAGGTATTTCACTAGATACTGGTCTTGCTGCCATAAGAGACAGAGCAAAGGTGTTCCTTGCTGAAGGAATTGAAGCTGTTGCAACCCCTGGTTCATACATCAAGAAAGATGTCTTGGTGGAGTATGCAACTTACCTGAGGACATTAGTTGACCTATCAAACGTGAAGCCAATGAAGATTGTTGTTGATGCGGCTAACGGTATGGGTGGCCTAACTGTTCCAGCAGTTCTAGGTCAGGCAGCAGGACTACCTAAGTTGCCAATTGAAATCGTTGAGATGTATTTCGAACTAGATGGAACTTTCCCTAACCACGAAGCAAACCCACTAGAACCGAAGAACCTAGTTGATCTTCAAAAGGCGGTCGTTGAACATAAGGCAGATCTAGGTCTTGCTTTTGATGGCGATGCTGACCGTTGCTTTGTTATTGATGAGAACGGTAACTCGGTTACACCTAGTGCTGTTGCAGCCATGGTTGCTAAGCGTGAGATTGCTAGAGCTAGATCTCTAGATAAAGATGCTGACATCACTATTTTGTATAACCTCATTACTTCAAAGGTTGTCTCTGAAGTTATTGCCTCCGAAGGAGCTAGTGGAGAGAGAACCAAGGTTGGCCACTCGCTAATCAAAGACCGTATGGCAGCAACTAATGCAGCCTTCGGAGGGGAGCACTCAGCTCACTACTACTTCAAGAGTTTCTGGGGAGCTGACAACGGAATGTTGGCAGCTATGCATGTCTTGGCAGAGTTTGGTTCACAGCCTGAGACCTTGAGTGCTATCTCAAAGCAATACAACCCATACTTCCTATCGGGTGAGATCAACTCAACAGTTACCGATGTCCCAGCGGCTAGAGCAAGGATTGAAGAAGCCTTCAAAGATAGAGCGTCTTTTGACCACCTAGACGGCGTCACTGTCTCAGGAACTGATTCACAAGGGGACTGGTGGTGGTTCAACGTTAGAGCCTCAAACACTGAGCCTCTGCTGCGTCTAAACGTTGAAGCCAAGGCTCAGGCAAGCATGGAAGCCATTCGGGATGAAGTTTTGGGGCTAATCCTTAGGTAACAATTTGGTTTCTTTTGAGGTCAAATAAAGGCGATAATAGAGTCCATGACTTCTATGAACAGCAAGACAGGCACCAAAATCGAGCACAAGGTCGCAGACCTAGGCCTTGCCGATTACGGTAGACACCTAATCCGCTTAGCGGAAAACGAAATGCCTGGACTTATGGCAATGCGTGAACAGTTCGGTCCTCACCAACCACTTCGCGGTGCTCGAATTGCTGGTTCACTACACATGACTATTCAGACTGCTGTTCTGATTGAAACTTTGGTAGCTCTAGGAGCTAAAGTCCGTTGGGCTTCTTGCAACATTTTCTCAACTCAAGATGAAGCTGCAGCTGCGGCTGTAGTTGGTCCTCATGGAACAATTGCTCTGCCTCAGGGTGTGCCAATTTTTGCTTGGAAGGGTGAATCCCTTGAAGAGTACTGGTGGGCAACTGAGCGTATCTTCGACTGGACCCAAGAAGCA
>JBIILH010000041.1:0-8574 GCA_044232765.1 Rhodoluna sp.
CTTCTACTACCGAAGCTGGAATCTTGGCAGCGTGAAGTAGTTCAGCAATGCGCTCTGCTGTTCCGTGACCAGGAGATGCAATAACTACCTGTTGCCCATTAGCTAGCTGATCTGCGATGTAGTCAACAGGTTCAACATCAAGTCCTTTGAAGTTAGGTATCTCAAGAAGGTTTAGGGATATCTGTTGAGTTTCATCAGCAAGAAATGAAGAGATGCTGATTAGCTGTCTGTCATCAAGGGCAGCTGTGAACTCATGCATTGACTTGAAGCCACCAGCGCTTAGATCAATAGGAGCTTTAGCTCCTTCTAGTGCTGCATCCCATGCAGCATGGAGAAACTCTTCATTGGTTTCAATGAGGTTCGCTGCTCTCGCCATTGCTTTCTCAGGAGAGAGCAGAACAACATAAGCATCTTTAGCTAAATAGTCCGATACCTGACCAAGGGATTTCACAAGAGCTGGAGCAAGTGATTCCATGCCATCAACTGGAATACCCTGACCAATCTTGGCAAGCATTGTTGAAAGATTAGGGAACTCATGTTCCATCTCTCTAGCTCTAAGAGCAACATCAGGGGTAATGATGATTTCTCTTGCTGGGTAGATGGTTATCTCTTCTGGTCTGCCATCTAGAGATCTTTGGTCAGCTACGCTGAACTCTCTCATCTGCTCTAGTTCATCACCAAAGAACTCAAGTCTTATTGCGTGAGAAGAAGTAGTTGGGAAGATATCTAGAATTCCACCTCGAACTGCAAACTCTCCACGCTTAGTGACCATGTCTACTCTTTGGTAGGCAATCTCAACTAGCTTCAGTGTCAGTTCAGGAAGTAGATACTCCCCTGACACTTTCAAACTCAAAGGTGGATAGTCAGCAAGTCCTAGAACTACTGGCTGCAAAGCAGCTCTAATCGAGGCAACAACAAAGACTTGTTTATTGCTCTTCTCTTTGTTTAGTTCATTGAGTCTGTGAAGTGTCTTTAGTCTCTTACCAACTGTCTCAGCTGAAGGAGAAAGTCTTTCGTGAGGAAGGGTTTCCCAAGAGGCGAACTCTAGAACTTCGGCATCTGGGTTAGTAGAAGACAGGAACTCAACTAGGTCTTCTGCTTCTCTACCTGAACTAACAACAACTAATGCCTGCTGAGAGAGCTTCTTATTTGTTCGTAGATCAGCAATTGAACTTAGAATCCAAGGCTGTGCCCCTGGAGGAGCAACCACCTCTACACGCTTGTTAGCTAGGGCTTTAGAGACCTGAACAAAGGGATAAGCATCCGATATTCGGGCAACAAGACGCGAGCACCCCTCAGAAACTTTTATCGCGTCCATGGCATCAAGTCTATGTCTAGGTCAGTAAAGGTAAACTCGAATTGTTTTACAAACCACAAGCAAAGGTGAGTTTATGGAGCCACAAGACTCTGCAGTAAGCCCTAAAGCAAACCCTCCTAAGCGCTTTAGAGCCATCCTCATAACAATTACTTCGGTGCTGCTAATCGCTGCTGGGTTCTTTGCCTTCCAGACCTTTGCAAATAGCAACGCGGAGAAAACCGGCACATTGCCTACCAGTTGTGAACTTCCTCAACTTCAGGCCGAATATGGTTTGTTAGCTGAAGGAGGGGCTCCAGTTGAAGATGGCGAGGGCTGGGACCCAAGCACTTTTTACTGCACTGGGGATTCTGTTGGAAATTGGATGGGTGAGACTTTTATAGGCATTGGCCCTCAAGTTCATTACTCAAGCGTCAACTATTACACCCCGGAGATTGACAAGGACCAAGCATGGCTTTCTTCTATTGAACAGCGTAAGAGTGGTGGTCCATATGAGTACATTGAAACTTCTCTGGAAGATTACCCGCTGCTGTATGACTGCTACGTGCCTAACCCTGGTGACCCGGAAGTAATGACTGCTGCACTATACGTGAATGGAATTGTGGTTGATTACTGGAATGAAGGCTGCCTTGATCAGAACACTAAGTTCCTATTTGAAGCTGCCGCAAGCGTTCCAGTGAAATAACTAGGGTGAGTGATATTTCTGCTGGGCTTCAGCCAAGCCAGTAGTTGCTATTGCCTCAACCATGTCAGCAGCTAGCTCAAGAGTTGTTGGCAGTTCTTCTCGTTCTGATGAGTTGAAGTCTCTAAGCACATAATCAGCAGCATCCATGCGTCCTGGTGGTCTGCCGATACCTACTCTTACTCTGATGTAGTCATTACCTATGGCACTAATGATATCTCTCAGTCCGTTGTGTCCACCGTGACCACCAGAGAACTTGATCTTAATTGTCTCTGGGTCAATGTCTAACTCATCGTGAATAACTATTAGGTTCTCTGGCTTTAGGTCATAGAACTTTAGAAGAGCAGAGACAGGTCCGCCGGATGTGTTCATATAGCCAAGTGATTTAGCTAGAACTAGTTTTGGTGCATCAAAGCCAACGCCTAGTTTGCCTTCGGCAACTAATGCATGTGCTTTGTGTTGTTTGAATGTTGCACTGGTTCTTTTAGCAAGAACGTCTAGGACCATCTGGCCGACGTTATGCCGGTTGTGAGAATAGTCGGGCCCGGGGTTACCGAGCCCGACTATTAGATAAGTCTTCGTAGAGATGACTACTCTGCCTTTGGGGCTTCAGCTTCAGCAGGTGCTGCTTCTGCTTCTTCAGATGCACCAGCACCGGTACCAACAACAGACGCGATTAGTACGTCATCAGCAAAGTCAAGCTTTGCTCCTGCTGGAAGAACGATGTCCTTAGCGGTTACGTGGAAACCAAGACCTTCTTTGTTGAAGACAACTTCAACATACTCAGGGATGGTAGTTGCATCTACTTCAATCTTCACAGTCTTGTGCTCTAGATCGATAACAGTTCCTGACATTGACTCTCCAACAACGTGTACTGGAACTTCAACGTGAACTCTTTCACCCTTGACGATTTCAACAAGGTCAACGTGTTCGATTACTTGAGTAACAACATCCTTAGATGCGCTCTTTACAAGAACTGTTTCCTTCTTACCGTTTAGGTCTAGCTCGATGATTGCGTTCTTGTGACGAAGCACAAGTGCGATCTCGTGAGCTGGAAGGGTGATGTGACGTGGCTCTGAGCCGTGACCGTAGATAACTGCAGGAGTTCTACCGGCTGCTCTTGACTTACGGGCTGATCCTTTACCAAAGCTGGTGCGGAATTCGCCTACTAATTTGTTTTCTGACATGAGTTATTCCATTTCATTTAGGTGTTCAACTCAAGCGTGTTACGCGAGGAACCCTGGCTTTTAGGCCTTGACCCCGTCGATTACGGTTACGATTTGTAACCCTCGCCGTTGTTTCTTTAGAAGTCTATTGGGCTGAGAGCCCTATTGGCAACCTCAGGATTTAGACGTGACCGTCAAACAGGCTAGTTACGCTGTCATCGTTGAAGACAGAAGAGATAGCCCTAGCAATAAGAGGTGCAATAGATAGGACAGTTAGCTTGTCGAAATGCTTAGAAGGGTCAATTGGCAAGGTGTTAGTCACAATTACATTGTCAACATCTGCTCCCGAGAGTCTTTCAACTGCAGGATCACTGAATACAGCGTGAGTTGAGGCGACAATGATTCGACCTGCTCCGTTCTCTCTCAGAGCCTTGGCAGCTGCCACGATAGTGCCAGCGGTATCAATCATGTCGTCAACTAGAACACAGATACGACCTTCAACTTCACCAACAAGCTCATTAACCTGAACCTGGTTTGGCTTGTTAGGGTCACGTCTCTTATGGATGATCGCAAGTGGCGCTCCTAGGCGATCTGCCCAGATGTCTGCAACACGAACTCGTCCTGAGTCTGGAGAAACAACAGTTAGATTATCTCCGCCAAAAGTTTCCTTCACGTAGTCAGCTAGTAGCGGCAGTGCCCATAGGTGATCTACTGGTCCATCGAAGAAACCTTGAATCTGTGGTGAGTGAAGATCAACAGACATTAGACGGTCTGCGCCAGCTGCTTTGTATAGGTCAGCTACCAAACGAGCAGAGATAGGCTCACGTCCCTTGTGCTTCTTGTCTTGTCTTGCATATGGGAAGAATGGAGAAACTACTGTGATTCTCTTAGCGCTTGCTCTCTTTAGAGCATCGATCATGATCAACTGCTCCATGAGCTGATCATTGATTGGAGCTGAGTGAGACTGAATAACGAAAGCATCAACACCACGCACGCTCTCATCGAAACGAACGAAGATTTCACCGTTAGCAAAGTCATACGAGGTGGTAGGGACAATAGGGGTATCTAGCAGGGTAGCAATCTCTTGAGCTAGCTCTGGGTGAGCGCGTCCAGTTGCTAAAAGTAAACGCTTTTCTCCGGTGGCTTTCTTAGGCATTTGCTTTTCTCGTTTCCTAGTTACTCGGTTGCTTTTTTGGCAGCATCTGCTGATGCTGTGTTAGGTCTTTTTGCTATTACCCACTCTGCAAGATTACGTTGTGGAGCAACGTTCATGGCAAGTGAGCCAGGGGCAACATCTTTACGAACAACTGTTCCAGCTGCTGTGTAGGCACCATCACCGATGGTGATAGGTGCCACAAAGACGTTGTGTGAACCAGATCTGACGTGAGAGCCAATAACAGTGTGGTGTTTAGCTACGCCATCGTAGTTAGCGAAGATGGTTCCTGCTCCAATGTTGGTGTGCTCACCAATGGTGGCATCGCCAACATAGCTAAGGTGCGGAATCTTTGAGCCAGCACCGATAACAGCATTCTTTGTCTCAACAAAGGTGCCAATCTTGCCACCAGCACCTAGGTGAGTGCCTGGTCTTAGGTAACTGAAAGGTCCTACAGTTGCTTCATCATCAATTACTGAGCCAGAGATCTGGGACTTAGTGATTGAAACATTTGAACCAACCTGAGTATCGGTAATAACTACCTCAGGACCGATAGTTGATCCGCTACCAATTCTTGTAATTCCTTTTAGGTGAGTGCCTGGAAGTAATGTGACATCTTCAGCTAAGACAGCAGTGATGTCAATGAATGTAGATTCAGGGTGAGTGATAGTGACACCAGCTAGCATCCAACCTTCACAGATTCTTCTGTTTAGTTCAGAGCTAACCTGCTGCATTTGAACTCTGTTGTTCACTCCAGCAACCAACCAGTTATCTACTACTTCAAGAGCGTGAACTTGGCTTCCTGCTTTTAGGATCCCAACAGCAGCATCAGTAAGGTATTTCTCCCCTGAAGCATTTTGTGATTTAACAGACCCAAGAGCTTGCTTTAGGTGTTTGAAATCAAATACATAAACGCCTGCGTTTACTTCAGTAATCGAACGTTGTTCTTCAGTTGCATCTCGTTCTTCAACGATAGAAACGAATGAGTTAGATGCATCTCTAATAATTCGTCCGTAACCAGTTGGGTCACTAAAAGAAGCTGTTAGCAGAGTTGCTCCAGCACCTGTGCTTAGGTGAACTTCAATCATTGACTCAATGGTTTGAACATCTAGAAGTGGAACATCTCCACTAGTTACAACTACAGCTCCTGAGAAATCTGCTGGTAGTGCATCCAGAGCACACTCAACTGCTCTACCAGTGCCTGGAATATCATCCTGAAGAACAACATGGGCATTTGGGTAGAAAGAAGTGATGTATTGCTCTAGCTTCTCTTTTTCATGTCTGATCACAGGAATGACTTTTTGAGCACCTAGAGCGGTAGCTGTTGCCAAGGCATGACCAAGCATTGGTAGCCCTGAGATCTCATGAAGGACTTTAGGAGTAGATGAGCGCATTCTGGTGCCTTCACCAGCGGCTAGCACGATTACGGCTAAGTGCTGTTCGCTCATCTAACCTCCTATTTACGCTTTTGTTGCTGCTCCCCCAGGATTCGAACCTGGACCGAACACCTCCAAAGGGTGCCGTGCTGCCGTTACACTAGGGAGCATTGTGAACCGCCAAAGACGATTAACACATGCCTAGTCTGCCAGAAACTAGGGCTCTTTATTCTTTAGTTAGCCATCTAGTCTTGCGCCTTGGGCTCCGCCCTTAGCGGTTAGGGCAACAACTCCCTGAGAAATCAATACTTTAGAAACCTCTATGGCCTTGGCCTCTGATTCAAAGAGGGCAGCAATGGTAGGCCCAGATCCCGAGACCATGGCTCTTATAGCCCCTAGCTCCTCTAGTTGAGCAACCTGCTCACTGAGAGAGGGCATTAGGGAAAAGGCAGCTTGCTCTAGGTCATTAGCCATTCTTGAACCCAGTTCCTCAGCTGATGAAACAGCGGAGATGACCTTGAGGTCAGTGAATGCTGTGCCAGAGCCCATCTCATCAAAGGCAGCAAACACTGTTGGGGTGGAAAGACCTTTATTACTTGCACACAGCAACCAGTTGGTTTCAAAGGACAGATCTTCTAGAGGAGTAATAATCTCTCCTCTTCCAGTTCCTAGAGCCATACCGCCATAAATACAAAAAGGGACATCTGAACCTAGTTCAGCTCCTATTTGAGCTAGCTCATTAATAGAGAGTCTCTCTGTGCCATGTTCTTGGGCCATGAACTCATTCATTGCAACCAGCATCGCTGCAGCATCTGCTGAACCACCTGCCATGCCTCCGGCTACTGGAATGCGTTTATTAATATCTATTTGAAGATCAGGGGTAGTTTTGCCAAGCTTCTTAGCGAAAAGTACTGCTGTCTTATGAACTAGGTTGCTGTGATCTGTTGGGACAGCATTGATATGTGCTTCAGGGATTGAATCTCCGTGAACATAAATACTGATACCTGTTCCAGGCTCACCTTTTACTAGTGTCAGTTCTTCTCTTAGGTCTAAGGCTAGGAAAAGAGAGTTCACTGGGTGGTAGCCGTTAGCAGCTAGCTGACCTACTTCAAAAACTAGGTTTACTTTAGCTGGAGCTGAAGCTCTGATGATTTTGCTCATCTGCCAACCTGACTTGCTACACGGGTAAGTAATTCATTCCAGAATACTGTTCGATTCTTAACAGTTGCTTTACCGGCAATGAACTCGTGCTCAACCAATACTTCGCAGCTAGAGCCAGCATCTTGGAAAACGATAGTTGCTCTGGTGCCATCTTCAAAGGTAAGTACTAAGCGCTCTGAATCTGTGATCTTTAGGAAGCGTTTGAATTCATCGCCATAAAGCTTCTCTGAATTCAAAATGCTAAACACTCTTGCTCTTGATGCTTCAATGACCTTCGAGATTCTGACTACTGTGTCACTCACTGCGTTCGTCTTAGGTTCTTCACGCCACTTCAAATACATCAGAGCAATGGAAGTTGCCCACCACTTTTGAACTCGATGAGTTTCCTGAAGCCAGGTAGCAATTGCTCTTTGCTTAGATTCACGGTGTTCAGATTGAAAAATGATCTCTAGCCATTCTTCTTTTTGTTTGCCAGTGTTGGTAGCCAACTGGTCAGAACTTAGATCCGCAGTTGCAGCCTTATCAGGGATGAGCATCGCTCTTCTGCCAGTTCTCTTTACTGGCTCTCTTCTAGTTGAAGGATGTCCTTCGAATACAGGAAGGTCATCGAAGATGCCTGAGTCTTTAGTCTTCTTCTTGAACATCTAGGCCTGCTTTGCTTTCGCAATTGCAACAAAGTCCATAATGTTTAGTGCTTCTCCACGTTTAGATGGGTCAATACCTGCTCTAAGCATGATCTCTTCGGCAAGAGCAGCAGATCCAGCCCATCCGGCTAGTGCTTGTCTAAGGGTCTTTCTTCTTTGCGAGAAAGCATTATCGATAATGGCAAATGTTTCTAATCTCAGTTCTTCAGTTCCTAGAGGAACATCTCTCTTCACGAAGTAGACAAGGGCTGAGTCAACGTTAGGAGCAGGCCAGAAGATGTTTCTGCCAATGTTTCCTGCAAGGTTGGCATTGGCATACCAAGCAAGCTTCGCACTAGGCACCCCATAGACCTTAGAGCCTGGCGCTGCGGCAAGTCTGTGAGCTACCTCTGCTTGAACTAGAACTAGACCTGAATGAATAGTTGGGAACTGTTCTAGGAAGTGAAGAAGCACTGGAACAGAGATGTTGTATGGCAGGTTAGCTACCAGTGCATCTGGGGCTAGCGGCAGTTCAGTTACTTTCAAAGCATCTGCTGAAACTAGGTAGAAGTTTTTACCAGGAGCACGCTTGGCGATTGTTTCTTCAATTGCTGCTGCCATCTTGTTATCTATCTCAACAGCAATGACGTTCTTTGCTTGCTCAAGAAGACCAAGAGTAAGAGAGCCTAAACCAGGACCAATCTCAACTACTGTTTCAGATCCATTTAGTTTTGCTGCCTGAACAATTCTTCTTATTGTGTTTGGGTCAGTGACAAAGTTCTGACCTAGTTTCTTGGTTGGCGCAACACCTAGTGAATCGGCTAGTGCTCTGATGTCTGCTGCACCTAGTAACTCAACCATTTAGACCTTCTGCCCAGGAGCCATAAACAGCTTCGGTGTTCTTTGTGATCTGAGCAGCAAGTTCATTGGTGCTCACACCTCTTACCTTTGCCATTGCTCTCAAAGTAATTCCAATTAGGTAAGGAGAGTTAGGTCTACCTCTAAGTGGTTCAGGAGTTAGGAAAGGTGCATCTGTTTCAACCAAGATAAGTTCTGGTGGGAGTAGTTCTAGCGCTGCTCTTAGTTCCTCGTTCTTTT
>JBIILH010000112.1:0-2789 GCA_044232765.1 Rhodoluna sp.
CTCATATAGTTTGAGCTTGAAAGACCAATTAGCTCAGCAAATGAAACCAGTCTTGTGATATGTGAGAGCACTCCATCTCGAGCAATCGGGAACGTCTCTTGGAAAGCATGAGTTAGGTTTGAAGACTTTGAAAGTTCAAAAGTTGTGGTTTCACCGAGCAGAGAAATCCAGGTGCTAGCAATTTGTTGCCAACGATCAGTAGGAGTTGCAGAGAGCCAGTCTTGATAAGCCGAACCAACTTTCCATCTTTTATCTGAGACACCAACCAGAGAACTAAGTTGAGCTAATGCATAAAGCAATCTCGCATACTCAACATCTCTGCCCAATTGAAGAGCAAGTCTCTTTAGTTCCGGAAGACCAACCTGCCCTTTACCAACTTCACGAACATAGTTCTGCTCTAGTTCAATGACTAACTCAGTAAGGGCCTGAATGGTTTCAAAGGAACTCAAACCAGCCTGGGAGTCAATGAACTTTTGGTCAGGCACCAACTCTTCTTGAGGAATGGTTTCAACAGCAGTGAGTTCAGCCAAGAATTTAGGAGACACTAATTGCTTATAGGAAGCAACAGCTGCTTCTAATGGTTTGTATGAGCCATCGTCTGATTTGAGAACCAGAAAGAGTTTCACTAAAGACTCAAGACCTTGAGAATCTCTTTGTTTGCCTTCAAGCAAATCACTGAAGGCAAGTATCTGTCTTTTGGTTAGACCAGAAACAGCTCCTGCCACATTCTGCGGTTTGATTAGTGCAGTTGCTAGATCAAAGAAGTCATTCAAGGAACTTGTTGGCATCAACCTGATGGCAACTACTCGAACTAGATCAGAATCGCTGGATTGAGCTAAAGCCTTAGCAACCTGTAGGACTTCGCTCATCTTCGACTATTTAGTCTGGCTAGATTTTTTGCGGCTAGCAGCATTGACTACTAGTAATCCAATCAGGCAGACAAAACCGAAAGGCAAAAGCAAGATAGGGATCATTCCCCAGCCTTGAGGGACCCAAGTCTTATTGATTAGCGGAGCTAACAGGATTACTAGGACAGCAAGAATTGAGATAACAACGCTTCCTAGAAAGCCAAAGGCAAGGTACTTTTCCAAGGGATTAGTTGGTTCAACTGCTGTTTTGCTCTTAGAAACCTTGTTCGAGGATGATTTATTAGCCATCCTTTTAGAATACTGGCTTGGCTGAAGTAAAATGAACCCTGCGGCAATGAAAGAGGTAGTTATGCCAACAGGACACGTAAAGTTCTTTGACAACGTCAAAGGCTTTGGCTTTGTGCAATCAGATGAGGGTCAGGAAGCTTTCCTTCACGTAAGCAACCTACCTGCGGGAACTACGGACGTTAAGCCTGGTACTCGCATCGAATACAGCATTGTTGACTCAAAGCGTGGAGCTCAGGTTATGACCATGCGTATCCTTGAGGTCCCAGAGAGCTTAGAGAAGAAGCAACGAGCTAGTACTCGTATGAACAACGATGACATGGTCATCCTTGTTGAAGGTCTTATCTCTGCTCTAGACAAGATTCGTCCAAGCATTGAATCAGGCCACATTCCAGAAGGCGCTAGTGCTGAAAAGCTTGCTCGTCTTCTAAGAACTCTTGCTGATCAGTTACACAAATAATGGCTAGAGTCAAAAAACTTCCTAAGTTCGTAAAACTACTTAGACCAGAAAAGCAGGTTAAGAACCTATTTGATCTGAAGGCTTTTGCTGAGGTAGCTGCTAAGTCTGCTGCTGAGAAGAATGAACTAGGGTCATTCATCACATCAGTTGATGAAGGCGAAGGCATCTCAACTTATCTCTTTGAAGCTAAGAAACTTGGCTATGCAGGGTGGCGTTGGTCAGTAACAATTTTCCAAGCTGATCCTGTTACCGAACCAAGTCTTTGTGAAGTAGTTATGGTGCCAGGCGATGATTCTCTAATTGCCCCTAAGTGGATTCCTTGGTCTGAACGTCTTGCTGATTACCAAGCACTACAACTAGAACTTGAAAGACAAGCGTTCATTGATGCAGCAAACGCTATTGATGAAGAAGAGGCAGCTAAAGCTTCAGCGGTTGCCGACCTTGAACCAAGCGAGGATGCCAAGAACTAATCCCACAACTGATGTGTAGGGATACCAAATCTTATTTGGGCTAGTTATCTGGTCATAGAAAACAACAGAAGCTATCAAGGCAAGAGCAAAGCCAATCATCCCAACCAGTACTGCTATTCGAACTGTTCCATTGATTGGAGCAGGATCTGGTTTTCTCTCAGAATCTTTAGCTATCCAACGCATGAAGATAATCTAACTCAGGTTAGAAACGACGTAGTCGATTGACTTAGTTAGTTGCTGAACATCACTAAGTTCAGTTGCAGTGAAGGTAGCAATACGAAGCTGGTTTCTACCTAGTTTTCTGTAAGGCTCGGTGTCAACAATTCCATTGCTACGCAATACCTTGGCAACCTCTGCTGCATCTACTGAATCATCAAAGTCAATTGTTGAAACAACCTGTGACCTGTGCTCAGGGTTAGCAACAAAAGGAGTAGCGAAGCTACTTGCTTCAGCCCAGGCGTATAGATGATCTGATGCAGCCTTTGTTCTAGCATCAGCCCAAGCCAAACCACCAGAAGTGTTCATCCAATCAATCTGCTCTGCTAATAGGAACAGAGTGGCAATAGCAGGAGTGTTTAGAGTCTGGTTCAACCTTGAGTTATCAATAGCAGTCTTTAGAGATAGGAACTCTGGGATGTAGCGATCGGTAGCTGCAATTCTTTCTGCACGTTCAATTGCTGCAGGAGACATCAGAGCAAACCAAAG
>JBIILH010000113.1:0-2784 GCA_044232765.1 Rhodoluna sp.
CAGCTAAATCATCAACTGTCACGCGACGAAGTGAACGACTCTTTCGATCCATGGTTGTTTCAGCAAGCTGATCTGCATCCATCTCACCTAGACCCTTGTATCTCTGGATAGGTTCTTGATACTTCTTTCCAGCTTTAGAAAGCTTTGTAAGCAAGGTTTCTAGTTCTGGTTGAGAGTAGGTGTAGATAGTTTCATTTGCTTTGGAACCAGGGTTGATCACAACCACACGGTGAAGTGGTGGAACAGCAGCAAAGACTCTTCCGTCTTCAACTAGAGGTCGCATGTACTTGTAGAAA
Organism: Rhodoluna sp.; assembly: GCA_044232765.1. Taxonomy (GTDB): domain Bacteria; phylum Actinomycetota; class Actinomycetes; order Actinomycetales; family Microbacteriaceae; genus Rhodoluna. The sequence continues at coordinate 297 of JBIILH010000113.1, forward strand.
AGAGTTAGAAGCAGAGTTCTAATGTGAGCACCGTCAACATCCGCATCGCTCATCAGAATGATCTTTCCGTAACGAGCAGATGCCAAATCAAATGATCTACCTGAACCTGCTCCAAGAACTTGAATGATTGATGCACACTCAACGTTGTTTAGCATGTCAGTAATAGCAGCCTTTTGAACGTTCAGAATCTTTCCTCGAATTGGAAGCAGTGCTTGGAACTCACTGTTTCTAGCAAGCTTGGCCGTTCCAAGAGCAGATTCACCCTCAACAATGATTAGCTCTGAGTCCAGTGTGTCCTGAGTTCTGCAGTCAACAAGCTTTGTAGGAAGTGAAGAAGATTCAAGTGCTGTTTTTCTTCGTTGAGTTTCCTTATGAGTTCTGGCTGAGATACGAGATTTCATCTCGTTAACTACCTTCTCAAGTACGAGTGCGGTTTGAGCCTTATCTTCACGCTTTGATGAGTTGAAGCGATCGGTTAGAGCTTTTGCCACAACGGTTGAGACGATGTTCTTGATTGCAGGTGTTCCAAGGATTTCCTTAGTCTGTCCTTCGAATTGCGGTTCAGCTATTCGGACTGTAACTACGGCGGTTAGACCTGCAGTTACATCTTCCTTCTCGATTTTTTCACTACCTAGTTTGAACTTTCTAGAGTTAGCATCCGCCTGAGCTCTTAAAACCTTTAGAAGTGCTTGTTCAAATCCTTGAAGGTGAGTTCCACCCTTAGGGGTAGCAATAATGTTTACGAAGCTCTTGATTTCTGTGTCGTAGTCGGTTCCCCAACGAACAACTACATCAACTTCACAATTGCGCTGAACTTCTTTAGATTCCATGTTGCCTGCTGCATTAAGTACAGGAACTGTTTCTGTGTAAGCACCATTGCCGCTAAGTCTCCAGACGTTGCTTAGCGGTGCGTCTTTGGCAAGGAAGTCAACGAACTCGACAATTCCACCTTGGTAAAGGAACTCGTGAACAACTGCTTTTCCAGATCTCTGATCTGAAACAACCAGCTTCAGTCCTGGCACTAAGAATGCGGTTTGCCTCGCTCTAGCAAGAATGTCTTCTAGTTCAAACTCTGCGCCTTTAACGAATATTTGAGGGTCAGACCAGAATCTAACTCTTGAACCTGTCTTGCCCTTGGCAACCTTGCCAATTTCGCGAAGGATGCTCTTGTCCTTGAAAGCTTTGAATGGGTTCTCAGGTGCAATGGATTTCTTGTCATCGAATAGACCAGGTGCTCCTCGTTGGAAGGACATCGCCCAGGTCTTGCCATCTCTATCAACTTCAACATCTAGACGCTGAGACAGGGCATTTACAACAGAAGCTCCAACACCATGCAAACCACCTGAGGCTGCGTATGAACCGCTTCCGAACTTACCTCCGGCATGAAGCTTGGTGAACACCACTTCAACACCAGAAAGACCTGTTTTTGGCTCAATGTCTACAGGAATACCGCGAGCTGTGTCTGAGATCTCAACGCTGCCATCTTTATGAAGAACAATGCCAATGAGCTTTCCATGACCCGCCAGAGCTTCGTCAACAGAGTTATCTATGATTTCCCATAGACAGTGCATGAGACCACGGCTATCGGTTGAACCGATATACATACCAGGACGTTTACGAACCGCCTCTAAGCCTTCAAGTACGGATAGATGTCTTGCGGAATAGTCGTTTGAAGGCATGCTTCAACCCTAAGCAGAACCGCCCATTTCATGGGCTAAAGACACTCTTCCGGTGAAAAACTATTCGCAGATAGCGAAATAGGGGCAAATCAGGAAGAAAGCGAGCCTGTTCTGTGTTGTAGTAGTCATGGAGGAACTAATGGAACAGACTGAAAGCACCAACGAAGCGGTAGAAGAGACAACGAATCTGCCAGCACTAACAGCAGCGGATCGTTGCGACATTTGTGGAGCTCAAGCGTTTATCCGCGTAGTTCTTGCCACTGGCGATTTAGTTTTCTGTGGTCACCACGGAACAGCCAACAAAGACAAGCTCAAGCCAATTGCCATCACCTGGCAGGACGAGACAGACAAACTTAACTAGTCTTCGAAAGCTGTCTGACGACTAACTTCGGCGAGCTCACTAATTTTAGAGAAGTGCTCATTCTTGGGCTCTAGTCCTTCAATCAATGACCCTAAGAACTTATCTGCAAGATCTGGATTCTTTGCAAACACAGGACCGTGAAAAAGAGTGAACAGAGAATTCTGAATCCATCGAATTGGTTCAAGCTCCGCTTCACTATTTACATAACCGACAATTCCATCGTGGTTTCTAAACTCACTCACTCTTTCAGAGTGCTTCACAACTACACCCTCAATAGCTTCACTAAGAATCTCATAGCCACTCGAAACTGCCATGACCTTAGTTCCACTTAAAACAAGCGCTGCAACTGAAGGAATAAGTTCAGGATCCATGTCTTCTAGCTGAGCCCATGCATCTCTTGAACCATGGCCTAGAAGAACTACATCGAACTTTGTAAGGTCAGTTGATT
>JBIILH010000114.1:0-2782 GCA_044232765.1 Rhodoluna sp.
TCGCCAACAACAATCTTGCTTCCAGAAGGAAGGCTATAGGCCTCTTCAGGATCTGAGAACAAACCACTCGAGCAGAACCAGTCAGCTACTTGACCCTCTGAAGGTATGAATCCCCAGAGTCTTGCCTGGTAACCCCAAGCACCTTCACAACTAGCTGGAGCCTCTGGAATTTCATAGGCAACATCAACATCTCTGTGTTCACAAAGGGCAAAGCCTGGAGTTGTGTTGATTGTGCACCAAACCGTTCCGCCCCCAACTCGGAAGATGTAGCCTCCGTAGCCATCGGTATAATCTGCTTCATTAACTACAGGGGTTTCAACAGGAGGCTTTTCAGGGAGTTTGTTTGTTGCTTCAGGAGCTGGGCTTGAACATGAAGATAAAACCAATGCAGCAATTGCTGCTAAAACCAATACCCCGAACTTGCGCATGTATTCAGGTTAGCCGAGCAAATTAGAATTCGCTAGCAACCAGCTCTGCTATTTCATAGGTGTTTAGAGCAGCACCTTTTCTGAGGTTGTCACCCACAACGAACATTTCAATAGAGTTTGTGAAGTCCAAAGACTGTCTTACTCTTCCAACGTAGGTTGGGTCTTGACCAGCCACCATGTTAGGTGTTGGCCATAGGCCATTAGCTGGATCATCAACAAGCTTGATTGTCGGCTCTTCTTCTAGCGCCTTATGGACATCAGCAACAGTTAGCGGGTTAGCAAAGGTTGCGTGCACGGTTAGTGAGTGGCTCACAAGAACAGGAACACGAACACAGGTAGCTGCAACCTTTAGACCAGGAATACCTAGAATCTTGCGGCTCTCATTTCTCACCTTCATCTCTTCGCTAGAGAATCCTCCTTCTTTCAGGGACCCGGCGAAAGGAACCACGTTTAGAGCAACAGGAGAAGGGAAAATCGAATCAGCAATCTGAAGGCCCTTAGCCTCAAGCAGTGCTTCAACATCACCGCTCTGTTCACCTGCATCGCTACCTGCAACAGCACTGATCTCGCTTCGCAGTCTTTCAATACCTGCTGTACCAGCTCCTGATACAGCCTGGTAGCTAGAAACAACAAGCTCGGTTAAAGTCCAGTTTCTGTGCAGTGCACCAAGAGCTGCCATCATGGTCAGAGTTGTGCAGTTAGGGTTCGAAATGATTCCCTTAGGTCTGTTTCTAGCCTGCTCTGGGTTTACCTCAGGAACTACCAAAGGAACTTCTGGATCCATTCGGAAAGCACCTGAGTTATCAACTGCTACTGCTCCACGAGCAGCTGCTATTGGTGCCCATACTTCTGATACTTCATCCGGAACATCGAACATAGCGATGTCGATTCCATCGAAAGCTTCCGGGGTAAGTTCAACAACAGTTAGTTCTTCACCGTGCACAGTAATCTTCTTACCAGCTGATCTAGCAGAAGCAATAAGTCTGATTTCTCCCCAGATGTTTTCACGGTTATTGATGATGTCAATCATTACGGTGCCAACAGCACCGGTTGCACCAACTAGAGCAAGATTAGGTTTTGACATTGTTTTCTCCTTAGCGTCCGGTGCCAGCGTAGACAGTTACATGGCTATCGCCATCTAGATCAAAGGCTTTGTGAACTGCACGAGCAGCATCATCAATCTGATGAAGGCTAGTGATTACTGAGATACGAATCTCAGAAGTAGAAATCATCTCTACGTTGATTGAAGCTTCAGCTAGAGCCCTGAACATAATTGCTGAAACACCTGCGTTCGTTCTCATACCAGCACCAACGATACTTAGCTTGCCAATCTCTTCATCGCTCTCAAGTTCGCGATAACCCAAGACATTCTTGTTCTGAGCTAGAGCATCAAGAACCTTCTTCAGTTCACCCTTAGGCAAAGTAAAGCTAATGTCGCTAACAGCATCGGTTACGTCAGAACCGGTAGGAGTGTTCTGAACAATCATGTCAATGTTTGCTCCAGCTTCAGCAACGGTAGTGAAGACCGCTGCTGCTTTACCAGGTACGTCTGGAATACCGATCACAGTAATCTTCGCTTGTGACTTATCGGTTGCCACACCTGAAACGATTGACTCTTCCATTTGATTTACTCCATCTTCATTAGAGATAACTTTGGTACCTGGGTCATTACTGAAAGTTGAACGAACTCTTAGATCTACTTTGTGTCTACGAGCAAACTCAACAGCACGAATATGCAGAATCTTTGCTCCCGCTGCAGCTAGTTCCAACATAGATTCAATGTCAATGACATCTAGCTTCTGTGCAGTTGAAACTACTCTCGGGTCTGCTGTGTAGATACCGTCAACATCACTATAGATTTCACAAACATCAGCTTTTAGTGCGGCTGCTAGTGCAACAGCGGTTGTATCTGATCCACCTCTACCCAAAGTAGTGATGTCTCTTGAGTCTCTGTTGAATCCTTGAAAACCAGCAACGATTGCGATGTTGCCAGCATCTAGTGCCTCAGCAACACGACCAGGGGTCACTTCAGCAATACGAGCATTACCGTGAACTTCATCAGTGATGATTCCAGCTTGTGAACCTGTGAAAGAAAGAGATGGTGCACCTAGGTCATTGATTGCCATAGATAGCAGTGCCATAGAGATACGCTCACCTGAAGTTAGAAGCATATCTAGTTCTCTACCCTCAGGATTAGCAGAAACTTGGTTGGCTAAATCTAGAAGTTCATCTGTTGTGTCACCCATGGCTGAAACAACAACACAAACCTGGTTGCCAGCTCTTTGGGTCTCAATGATACGGGCAGCGACATGCTTGATTTTGTCAGCATCGCCTACAGACGAGCCGCCGTACTT
>JBIILH010000042.1:0-8492 GCA_044232765.1 Rhodoluna sp.
GAGTGGTCAACAACTCCGTACCAGCCATGATGCTGAATGGTTGTCTTTGCCTTGTAAGTTCAGCGGTTGCTTGAAGTGTCGAAATTAGATTTGAACTCAAATCAAGTTTGTTCCTACCGATAACGAGCGAAATCGGTTTGGAAGAATCTTCCGAGGAAAGCGCAGACAAAATGGCGTTTGCCACTTTAGCGTCCTTGGCCGTTGGATTGATTTGTATTGCCACGCAAAAAGACTATTCGAAATATTCGAAAAGTCAAGGAGTTAGTTGTTAGATGCATAACCAAACATTAGAACGAACGACTGACTTTTAGTGCTGGAGATTTTTATCTGTTAGCAACGCAATAACTTCGCCTTCTCTAAGCACCAGAGCACAATCCTCATCAGCTAGTACTTCCTTGGCTGTGGCTATGGTGTCTGTGTAGCCCAGTGGAACAGGTCTTAATTCCATGTGGGTCTCAACAAGATCGGTTTCCTTGAAAGCACCTGAAGCAAGTCCTGCCTTTAGATGAGCAAGTCTTAGAACACCTGAGATCTCTCCTGCTCTAACAGGAGGTGCATTATTGAAGACAACAACAAACTCAGAGTTCTTATCTAGAGCATCCTTGATGGTGTCAGTAGTCTTCACACTCACAAGCTGAGGCTTCTCTTGCGTACCTGTAATTAGATCTTCAACAGCATCTTCTAGACGAGGCATGAAACCGTAAGTTCTTAGCCAAGTGTCATTGAATACCTTAGCTAGGTATCCTCTTCCACCATCAGGCAGGATGACCACAACAACTGCATCAGCAGGAAGTTTTTTAGCTACCTCAAGAGCAGCAACAGCTGCCATTCCACAAGAAGGACCAACTAGTAATCCTTCCTCGCTGCCAAGTCTTCTCGTCATCATGAAGGAATCAAGATCAGTAACTGGAATAAAGTCATCAACTACAGAATCGTCATATGCTCCAGGTAGGAAATCATCTCCTCGACCAACACCTTCAACTAGGTATGGTCTACCTGTCCCATTTGAATAAACAGATCCAGCTGGATCACAACCAATAATCTGAACAGCCCCGTTACTAACTTCTTTTAGATACTTACCAACACCTGAAACAGTTCCACCGGTACCAACACCGATAACAACGTGAGTTACCTTGCCGTCTGTGTCTTTCCAGATCTCAGGGCCAGTAGTTTCATAGTGAGATGCAGGACCATTTAGGTTGCTGTATTGATCAGGCTTGAAAGCTCCTGGAGTCTCTCTAGCAATACGATCAGAAACTGAATAATAGCTACGAGGATCTTCGTGAGCGACGTTAGTTGGGCAAACAACTACCTCTGCCCCATAAGCCTTAAGAGTATTAATCTTGTCAACAGCCACTTTGTCTGGAAGCACAAAGATGCACTTATATCCACGCTGTTGAGCAACTAGTGCCAAACCAATACCTGTGTTACCTGAGGTAGGTTCAACAATTGTTCCACCAGGCTTTAGATGACCTGATGCTTCAGCAGCATCAATTAGCTTCTCAGCAATACGGTCCTTGATAGAACCACCTGGGTTGAAGTATTCAACCTTGGCTAGCACTGTACAGGCAATACCTTCAGTTACCTTATTCAACTTAACTAAAGGGGTATTGCCGATAAGTTCGACCACATTGTTGTAATACTTCATGTCTCAAGAATACCGAGTAATAGAAAACCCGCCTTGGCTTGAAGCCAAGACGGGATCTACCCCTAAATCTCCCTAAGGAATAAGTGGAAAAATGAGCGTAGAGGCGATTCCATTCGGCTCACCTTTTTCGTCTGTGTATTCGCGGTGGCATACCCAGCTAAGAGTGTCAAAATTTAGGTCTACTGACCCGCTGAAATCGGGTGAATCCGTTGGCGTTGCCGAGCATCTGTTCCATGCGCGTTCTTCTAGCACCCGGCCCACTCCCTTGCTCAATGGAATCATGAGCACCAAGACCAATAGTGCGATTGCTACTTTCCCCTTTTGTATTTTCATGTTTTTCCCTTCGGGAAAATCTTATTTGATATATAACAAATAAACAAGTTTTTAAGATACAGTGATGTCATGACAGAAAAAGCACCCATCAGAGTTACCCAACCAACTATCAAAATTGCCAGGTTCCTAGCCGACCTCAAAGCAGGTTCCACCTGGGGATTACAGATCTGCTCAGAGACCAAGCTCGGATCTGGTTCTGTGTATTCGGTTCTAGACCGGTTTGAATCCTATGGCTGGGTCGAATCTTTTTGGGAAGAAGACAACAACCGTCGTGGAGCAAGACGAAGACTCTACAAAGTTACATCCGTAGGGAAGAAGTCGCTAAAGCAATTAGTGGCTGAGAAGGAAAGTACTACGATTCTGATCCAAAGCAGAGCAAGGGTTCAATCATGAAACAAGCACATTCAACTAAATTTCTCACCCTGCTAGGCATTGGACTAAGCCCTCAAAGAGTTTCTAGGCTCAAAGAAGAATATTTAGGTGACGCGGATGCCGACAAGAACGCTAAACGAACTGCTATAAAGCGAGTCCTGCAAAGCTATCTTGCAATTAGCAATCTCAATTCACTGGTTATCTTTCTAGTTGCAGGTTTAGGAATTATTGCTTCTTTGAAGTCCATGTGGCTTTGGGCTACTTGCTTGCTAATAGTGACATTCTTTACTGCAGCCATCCCAAGTGATTTGAGTTTTTCCTCGAAAGCATTCAAGCTATACCGATTTGTCTTAGCGGCATTGGTAGTAATTGCCTGCGGCTACTCTTTCGCTTTTGACAACCTCAATCAATACCCGAACATACTCGGCTTTGCTCCATATCTTGGAAGCTACCCCTTGATACTTCTAGGTGCTATTGCATTAGTCACCTTGCCAGCCCTAGCGCTTTCGATTATCAAATCCGTTGACAAGTGGAGTCATATTCAGCAGGTCTGGTACGTCCTAGCAACACTGGCAATATTCACAAGCGGGTATTGGTTCGATCAGCTAGAGCCGCCAATCATTCTGTGGATCTTGCTTGATGTACTAATCGCAGTGAGTGTGTTCATAGTCAGCGGAATAAAAAGAAAACCCGCCTTGGCTTGAAGCCAAGACGGGAAATTCTTTTTCAGTGAAGAAGATTACTTAAGGGTAACCTTTGCACCAGCAGCTTCTAGAGCAGCCTTAGCCTTCTCTGCAGTCTCCTTGTTAGCACCCTCAAGAACGGTTGCTGGAGCGCCGTCAACAACGGCCTTTGCTTCGCCTAGACCTAGGTTAGTTAGTGCACGCACTTCCTTAATAACCTGGATCTTCTGGTCGCCAGCAGCTTCAAGAATGACGTCGAATGAGTCCTTCTCTTCAGCTGCTTCTGCTCCGCCACCTGCTGCAGGTGCAGCAGCAACAGCTACTGGAGCTGCTGCGGTAACTTCGAATACTTCTTCGAACTTCTTAACGAACTCTGAAAGCTCGATAAGTGATAGTTCCTTGAAGGCTTCAATTAGCTGGTCTGTAGTCAGCTTTGCCATGTGTATCTCCTTGTTTTAGTTTGTGAAACTTTGGGTTTGGTTATGCAGCTTCTTGCTTTTGACGCAGAGCGTCGACTGCGCGAGCAGCCTGAGCAAGAGGTGCCTGGAACATGTATGCTGCACCGAATAGTGAAGCCTTGAAAGCATTGGCGGCCTTGGCCAGCAATACTTCGCGAGATTCAAGATCAGCAAGCTTGGTAACCTCTGCAGGTGTAAGAGCGGCTCCATCGAAGAAACCTGCCTTTACTACTAGCAGTGGGTTTGCCTTAGCGAAATCACGCATTGCTTTGGCAACAGAGACTACGTCTCCGCTAACAAATGCCACTGCGCTAGGACCCTGGAAGTGACCGTCAAATGCGGTAACTCCTGCGTTCTTAGCTGCAATAGATAGCAGTGTGTTCTTTGCTACGGCGTAAGTTGCATCTCCACTGATTGAACGGCGCAGCTCTTTAAGCTGTGCCACAGTGAGTCCGCGGTACTCGGTGAGCAGAACAGCCTGAGAGTTCTGGAATAGTCCAGTTAACTCTGCGACTGAGGCTTGCTTGTCCGCCATGGCGCTCCTTATATCTGTGATGCCGGTAGCCCTAGGGTCTTAAAGTAAAAAGCTCTGGCGCAAATGACCAGAGCTTGAAAAAATCAAATTCAGTTCACCTGCGCTGGAAGCCGCTTACTAAGCGGACCTTCGTCGAAACATGCAAAACCTTTGATAAATCAATGGATTTGCCTGCACCGAAACCGGCGGTCTTTGGCTTCCCCCAGTTTAGCCTGAAACCCAGTGCCCCTGCAACCCCTAATAAACTGACCCCATGGAATACACCCAGATGGACGAAGATGCCCAGGTAGCACTAGTTCAAGAGCTAGTGCCAGGGATCTTGAGCCAATACGGCATTGAGCCTAAATCCATCAAGAATGTGAATCACTCCTTCAACTCTTCCTTCAAGATCACAGATAACCAAGGACAAGACCTAGCTCTAAGAATCAACCTCGCATCTCATAAATCAGGTGATGAAGTCCTTGCAGAGATGCAGTGGCTAGAAGCCTTGAGCCAAGATGGTTCAGTCCAAGCACCTCATCCTCTTAGAACTACTACTGGAGAACTGTTTATCAGTACCCAGTTTGAACCTCTAAATACAGAGACAACTGCAGTTCTGTTCAAGTGGATTGAAGGTGAAGAAGTTGGCGATGAACCTACCAACGAGCAGCTCTTCGAACTTGGTGAGAACATGGCTCGTTTACAAATATTTGCCAAAGACCTCAAACTCTCTGGCACAGCTTTCCTGCCAAAGATCAACAGCACTCTGATGAACAGCAAAGACCTGCTTACCCAAAGCAAGCCTGAGCCCATTAGTGACAGGCTCTACGAAGACATCCTTAGAGGTCTAAAGCTCTCAGATGAGGTTTACACGAGACTCTCTCAAGGTCAGGAATTACTTCCCATCCATGCTGATCTACATATGGGAAATGTAATTCAAAACAATGGCAAGTTAGCCATCATTGATTTCGATGATGCTGGACTTGGCCTTCCAGTTCAAGATCTTGTAATTAGCAACTATTACATTCGTGAAGATAGAGAAAAAGAAAAGCATCTAAAAGCTGGTTACTCTTCCGTACTAGAGCTACCTAAGGTTTCTGATGACGACTATGAAGTTCTACTTCTAGGAAGACTCATTGTTTTGATTAACGCTGTCTTGGACATGACCTCAGCAGAAATAATTGAATTCTTGCCAACATTCCTCACTAGAGCACAAAAGAGATTTGACCACTTTTATACAACTGGTGAATTCACTCTTGCTGACTAACGCTTAGAGGAATAAACCGCGTAACCTCTAGCCGAAACACTCAATTTCAAGCTCTTTGAGATCTTGGTTGGCTTGGTAGCTCCAAGCGCGTAATAGGTTCCAGCAGTAGTTGAAACCGTCACGCTCTGCTTAGTTCCAGTTAGGTTGATGACTGTAATGACTCGGTTGGTCCCCTTGGTTCTAACAAAAGCTATCACTTCATAGTTGTCGGTTTCTAGAGTATTGATAGCACCGCCAGATGGCCCTGCCCAGAGCGCAGGGTTATTGCGCTTGATTGAGTTCAGTGCTGTGTAGAGAGCAACTCTAGATTTACCACTGTATTTATAGGAAGCCCAATCGATTGGATCTTTCTCAAAGAACTGAAGTTGTTTATCTAAACCAACTTCTTGACCGTTATATAGAAGAGGCATACCAGGCAGTGTGTAGGTCAATACAGCCATAGCGTTCTCTGCTTTACCGTAGTCAGCTTGAACAGTTGAAGTCCAAGAATTCTCATCATGGTTAGTGATGAAGTTCAAAGGATAAGAGCCCTTTGGGTAGGTGTATGACTGGGTTTGAATCAGATTGTAGAGAGGAGCTGCAGAGCCTGTTCCTTGCGTGAGAGCTTTCAAAGCTGGCTTCAAACTCCAGTTGTAGTTAGCAGTGAAAGCATTCTCTAGAAGATTGGTTGAAGACCCATCTTCGGCAAGCATGAACAGCTTCTTTGATTTAGCTAGTTCAGTAGTTGCATCTTCCCAGAAGTCTGCTGGAACCATTCCTGCAGCATCACATCTAAAACCATCTATGTCAAAGTTAGTTACCCAATACTTCATAGCTGCAATCATTGCTTTGCGCATATCTTGATTGTCGTAGTTCAAATCAGCGACATCATTCCAGTTGGTCCCTGGTGGAATAACGATGTTTCCATTGACTTGGGTGTACCACTCTGGATACTTAGTAATCCATGAGTGATCCCAAGCAGTGTGGTTAGCTACCCAGTCAATAATGATATGCATGCCTTGAGCATGAGTTGCTTTGACTAAGGCTTTGAAATCAGCTGCTGTTCCAAACTCAGGATTAACTGCACGGTAGTTAGAGATTGAATAAGGAGAGCCTAGAGAACCTAGTTTTCTTACTTTTCCGATTGGCTGAAAAGGCATCAACCACAAAGTGTTAACACCCATCTTCTTTAGTCTCGGAAGATCTTTAGTAACAGATGTGAACTTGGAGTTAGCACTGTATTGCCTAACGTTCACTTCATAGAGGTTTGTCGTCTTAGCCCAACTAGGCACACCATCATTAGGAGCTGCATAAGCAACTCCCGCAGGAATTAGAAGTGCAGCAGCAATGGCAATACCTAGAAGTCTTCTCATGCCTTGAGTCTAGGCTTTTCTAAACAAAGATGCCCCAGTCCCTAAGGACTGAGGCATCTTTCTAATCTTTATGTTTAGCGGTCACGAGCTGGACGGCCACCGGATTTACCAGCGAACTTTCCAGCAGGTCTTCCACCTGTTCGTGCACCATCTCTTGAGCCGCCACGTGAACCACCGCGGTCTGAACGACCACCGAAGTCACGTGAACCTCCACGAGAACCACCACGGTCTGAGCGGCCACGGCCACCATCGCGTGAAGAACCGCCACGGCTGTCACCGAAGTCCAAAGAGCTAGCAGCTGGAGCTGGAGCAATAGGACCTGCGATTTCAGCAAGGATAGGGCTGTCTTGTCTGACGTCCATGTAGATTGCATCACGCTCTGCACGGCGAAGAAGATCTTCAACCTTACGTCTGCGTGAACGAGGAACCAAAGTAATAACGGTTCCAGTCTTACCCGCACGACCGGTACGGCCTGAACGGTGAAGGTAGGTCTTGTATTCCTCTGGTGGATCAACCTGGATAACCATTGCAATGTCATCAACGTGGATACCACGAGCAGCAACGTCAGTTGCAACTAGAACACGTACTTCACCAGACATGAATCTCTGAAGGTTACGGTTTCTCTGGTTCTGGTTTAGATCTCCGTGCAGACGAGCTGCAGGAACACCAGCGCTGGTTAGAGATTCACTTAGACGCTCTGCTGTCATCTTGGTGCGAGTAAAGATAATTGCCTTACCCTCACCCTGAACTAGACGAAGCAAGATTGGGCTACGTGCATCTGTTTCAGCAAACATAACTCTGTGGATGATGTCTGAAGTTTCTTCAGTTTCGTTAGGAACTTCATATACATATGGGTTCGGTAGGAACTGCTTAACTAGAGCATCAATCTCACGGTCCAAAGTAGCTGAGAACAGCATCTTCTGAGAATCTCCGGTAGCCGCTGTGATTCTCTTCACTGGCTCAATGAAACCAAGATCACACATGTGGTCTGCTTCATCGATAACTAGTGTTTCAACATCACGAAGATCAACAATCTTCTGAGCCATTAGATCTTCTAGACGACCTGGGGTAGCAACAAGAATGTCAACACCACGAGCCATAGCAATCTCTTGTCTACGCTGAGGCATACCACCGTAAATACATGTGGTGTAGAAACCTACTGAACGAGCTAGCTGAGAAAGAGTTCTATCAATCTGGTCAGCTAGTTCACGTGTAGGAGCAAGAATCAAAGCACGAGGACGGTTAGGTTTACGTGGCTGTGATCCTTGAGCAACAAGCTTGGTAATTAGAGGAACTGCGAAAGCTATTGTCTTACCTGAACCAGTCTTACCTCTACCCAAGATATCTCTACCTGAGATAGCAGCAGGAATAGTTGCCTGCTGAATAGGGAATGGAGCAATAGCACCCATCTGAGTAAGAGTCTCTAGAAGACGTGGGTGTAGACCCATTTCTTCCCACTCTGCTGAGATAACTGCATCTGCCTGGTCAACTGACTGAAGCTTCTCTAGAACAACATCTTCAAAGAAAGCCTTCTTGTTTGGAGACTTGTCTCTAGCACCATCGAATGAACGCTGACGGTTGTCATCTCTTTCCATACGATCTGATCTACGAGGATCTCTTGAACCTCGCTCATCACGTGCTGGACGAGAATCAGACCACTCACGACGAGGAGCACGATCATCACGAGCTGGTCTCTCAGGAGTCCATTCACGACGAGGTGCTCTGTCATCACGCTGTGGTCTCTCAGGAGTCCACTCTCTGCGAGGTGCTCGCTCATCACGAGCTGGTCTTGAATCAGACCATTCTCTTCTTGGAGCACGATCATCACGAGCAGGTCTTTCAGGAGTCCACTCTCTACGAGGTGC
>JBIILH010000043.1:0-8370 GCA_044232765.1 Rhodoluna sp.
CAGTTGCTGCTACAGGTTTCTTGTTCTCCATTGCTCCACTAAATGGAGTGCTAACTTTCGTACTTATCGCTTACGTACTGTTCATCGTATTCTTCGCTCTAATTACAGCAATTGACGATGACCGTGAGGGAGTAAAGGACAGAGTTGCTTCGGTAATCATCCGCTCAGCTGCTGTGATTATCTTCTCCGCACTTGTGTTTATTGTGGTTTTCACAATCTCTAGAGGATTTGAAGCTCTTCCTTATCTAAACTTCTTCACTCAAGACATGAGCCTTGCTGGTCCTCTGGACCCGCTAAGTTCTGGAGGAATCCTGCACTCTATTCTGGGTTCTCTTATCCAGATTGCAATTGCTCTAGCAATCACCATTCCACTTGGTTTGATTACAGCTGTCTTCCTAAATGAGATTCCAGGAAAATACAGTCGCTTTGTTAGAACCATGGTTGAGGCTATGACTGCTCTTCCTTCTATCGTGGCGGGTCTATTCATCTATGCAACAGCAATCTTGTTGCTTGGTGTTCAGAAGTCGGGTTTCGCTGCTGCTCTTGCAATCAGCGTAATGATGCTTCCAATCATGATTAGAGCATCGGATGTTGTTCTACGTATCGTTCCTGGAACTTTGAAAGAAGCATCTCTTGGTCTAGGTGCAGGTGCTTGGAGAACTGCTTGGATGGTTACTCTTCCAACTGCAAGATCAGGTCTAACTACAGCAATCATCTTGGCTACTGCTAGAGGTATCGGTGAGACTTCACCTGTTCTTCTAACCTCAGGATTTACAGCCAGCTTGAACCTAAACCCAACTGAAGGTCCTATGGTTTCTCTACCACTAGCTATCTTCCAGTTCGTAAAGTCACCAGAACCAACAATGATTGCTCGAGGCTTTGGAACTGCTGCAGTTCTAATGTTCCTAGTTCTAATCCTCTTTATGCTTGCTCGAATCTTAGGTTCAGATAAGAACGTTTTCGGCAATTTAGTAAAGGACATCAAGAAGCTAACCAAGAAGAAGGTCGCATAGTGAGACTTAGTCTGAAAACTCGATTGGTGTCAGCATTGCTGACTCCTGCAATCCTCTTTGGTTTCTCTGCTTCACCTGCAGAGGCAGCCGAGTATGTGCCGGTAAACGGTGCTGGATCCTCATGGTCTGCAAACGCTATTGACCAGTGGCGTAGAAACGTTGTTCAATACGGAATGCGTGTGAACTATGCCAGCACAGGTTCATCTGATGGACGTAACCAGTTCAAGGCTGGAACAGTTGACTTTGCTTCATCAGAAATTCCTTATGGATTGAAAGATGGGTCAGTAGTTGACGCTCTTCCTTCTAGAGCATTTGCCTACATTCCTCTCGTAGCCGGTGGTACAGCATTGATGTACAACCTAAAGATTGGTGGCAAGCGTTTTACCAACCTAAAGATGTCAGGGGAAACCCTAACCAAGGTCTTCACTGGAGTAATAACATCCTGGGATGACGCCGCAATTGCTGAAGAGAACCCAGGCGTATCGCTTCCTAAACGAAAGATTGTTCCGGTAGTTCGCTCGGACGGTTCCGGATCTACCGCTCAGTTCACATCATGGATGGCCGATGAGCACACCAAGATTTGGGATGACTACTGCAAGCTCGCAGGAAGAAGCACTCCTTGTGGCCTGACATCTAACTACCCAGTTGTTTCTGGAAAGGGTTATGTTTCACAGCCTGGTTCTCAAGGTGTATCAGGTTACGTTTCTCAAAACGCTAACGAAGGAACCATTACTTACGTTGAATATTCCTATGCACTAAAAACTGGTTTCCCTGTCATCAAGCTTTTGAACGATTCAGATCACTATGTATTGCCAACCGCATCCAACGTAGCTGTGGCTCTTTTGGAAGCCAAGATTGATACTCGTCCGGGTAACTCTTACTTGACTCAGATTTTGACTGGAGTTTACAACTCTAAAGACCCAAGAGCTTATCCGCTATCAAGCTATTCCTACCTCATTGTTCCTACAGGTGTATCAGGATCCTTTACAGCATCAAAAGGTGCAACCTTGGGAGACTTTGCCTACTACTACCTATGTGAAGGACAGCAACAGGCTGAGGTTCTTGGTTACTCACCACTTCCAATCAACCTTGTTAAAGCTGGTCTTGAACAGGTTAAGAAGATTCCAGGTGTGAATGCAAAGAATAAGGATGTCTCCAAATGTAACAACCCAACATTCTCACCTGATGGCACGAACCTTCTAGCAAAGACAGCACCTATGCCTCCAGCTGCAGACAAGTTGGGTTACACAGGTACAGACCCAGGTGCAGGTAGTGGACCTGACCCAGGTACTGACCCTGGTACTGATCCAGGTACAGACCCAGGTACTGATCCAGGTACAGACCCAGGTACTGATCCTGGAACTGATCCTGGCACCGGAGGTGGCGGAACTGGCGGTGGCGGTTATGTCGATAACGGTGGAATAGTTGATAACGGAATAGTTGGTCCAGGATTCTGTGATAACGACACTGGCATCTGCCAAGCAGTTTCTGCTGAAGCGATAAACCCACCAAACCCATCAGGAAGAGCTTTCGCTCAAGCACAAATAATCTTTTTAATAGTTCTGTTTATTGCACTTTTACTAGCAGTTCCAGTCTTATCTGTCATAAGAAGAGGCAAGAGCAGCTAATGAAGATGAGAATGGTGTTGAGGTTCCTAATAGTGTCATCCATGGGGATGACACTATTGACAGCACCTTCTGTTTCAACAGCTCAGACTGGAAGCCAGGCTTCTAAAACTTGGACGTCAGAAACAAGAGATCAAACTAGTCATTTCTACGATGAGTTTAAAGATTTTCAAGTAACTGTTTCTCAAACCAGAAATCTTTCAAATCAGGGTGTAAAAGTTACATGGTCTGGACTAAAGAGAACCATGCCTGGTGAATTTGCGAGCAACTATGTGCAAATTATGCAGTGTTGGGGAGACGATTCTGGTCCAACTCCACAGCAGTGCCAATGGGGTTCTCCAATCACAGCAACTGAAAACTTAATGGGGTCATTCACAGCTAACCGAGACCTTATGAAAGGCGAGGATCCTAACCAGCTATACAACACTTCATATTTGATTCCACCTCCTGTAAACCAGCCTTTCCTAAAGTCTTATAGAGTTCCGTTCACTACAGTAAGCGGTGAGACCACTTACAACTTCTCAAAATACTTTTCGAATGAAACTAGCAATGAATTCTCAGCAGCACCGACAGGTGTGAGTGGAGGAGGAGAAGCGGTATTTGAGGTCCAGACCTCTTTGGAAGCACCTCATCTAGGTTGTGGAGCACAAACTGCTTCAGGACCAAGAGATTGTTGGCTGGTAGTTGTACCTAGAGGGGAACTGAGAGCTAACGGGACAAGAATCTTGGAGTCTGAAAGATTAAGTGGATCACCACTATCTGCTTCCAACTGGGCTAACCGAGTTCAGTTTCCATTGAGTTTTTCTCCTCTGACTGTGTCATGTGCTCTTGGTAATTCTGAAAGACGAGTTGTTGGCACCGAAATGATCGCGGCCGCTTTCTATTCATGGCAGCCATCACTGTGTAAGGACATTGCAACATTTGGCTACTCTCAAATCGGTGATGGTGAAGCAAGAAGACAGATTACTGGAACTCTGTTCGGTTCATCCGGTCTGGCATTTATCTCGGACCCAATCGAAGAAGAATTAAGAGGCAAGAATCAATTGGTCTATGCGCCAGTTGCTAATTCTGCAGTCGTTATTGCCTTCAATATTGAAAAGAACTTTAAATCAGACTCTCCACTGGTGTCTCAAAATGGAGCTCTCGTCACCGACTTAAAGTTAAATGCAAGATTGATTGCGAAGCTTCTGACTCAGTCTTATAGAAACGATGTGCCAGGTGGCAATACCCAAGATCATGTGAAGGATAATCCAAGAAGTGTTGTAACGGACCCTGAGTTTATACAGCTGAACCCGGACTTCGAATACTTCCAAAGAGGAATCGAACCTGGTGGTCTTCTAGTTGCTCTTGGTTCATCTGACTCCAGTGCTCTTGTATGGCGTTGGCTACAAAACGATGCCAAGGCCAAGTCATTTCTTCAAGGAACTCCAGATCAGTGGGGCATGAAGTTAAACAAGTACTACTCATCTCTAGAACTAGCAACAGACACCGAAATTGAATCATTCCCAAAAGCAGATCTCTCAACATACAGACCAAACTCAAACACTCCTGAGCCAGGATTCTCCACACTTGATATGAGACCTTACTCACATGACATGCTTGATGCTGCTGCGGCCGCTCGACGCGGAGACTCAAAGAGCAAAACTATTTGGGATCCAAACAAAATTCCGGCAACTTTTGCTTCAGGTGGAGCTCAACCAATCGGCCAAAGATTCATGTTGGCAATCACAGACTTACCAGCTGCAGAGAGATACGGACTCGGGGTAGCAACTCTAGTCAACTCAAACGGCCAGGAAAGCTCTCCAAGCGTTACTTCTTTGAACGCAGCAGTTAGTTCAATGCCAACCGATGCGGCTACAGGAATTCTTTATAACGATGGCAAGTCTGTGATCGGTAATGGCTATCCGCTCACATCTCTCACCTACGCTGTTGTGAATGTCTGCACCCAAACTTCTAAGGCACTATCGGAGTACAGTTCTATGCTGAACTACGCTTCAGGACCTGGTCAAATAACCGGTGAAGCCCAAGGAATGCTGCCATACGGGTATGTTCCTCTTCAAGCCAACTTGCTCGCCAAAGCCAAGGCTGCTGCCAATTCCCTTACCAGTAGCACAGTCGCCAAGGATTGTCCATCAAATGTTGTCCCAGAGGAAGAAGAAAAGCCAGAGCCGACTCCGACCCCAACAGAGCCTGTTGATCCAGGACCAGGGCCTGGCCCGGTTGACCCTACTGAACCTGTTGACCCAGGATCTGGCCCTAGAGCCGATGCCTTCAAGACACTTGCTGAGGGTAGCTCAGTGAGCTCAACAGTTGTCTTAGCCTCACTAATCTTTGGCTTCCCTGGTCTAGTTCTAGGTCAGCTCCTTCTTGCTAGAGCAAGAAAACGCAAGGAAAATCAAGCGTAAATTAGCCCCATGTTAACCAACTAGACACCTTGGTGTCGTGGCGCGTTTACTAACCAAGTCGAGACTGCAGATGTACAAAACCTGTGCTTTCCAACCTGGAACAGCAGAGTCAACCTTCGAAAGGAACTACATTGAAGAACAAGTTGTTCGCTCAAGTAACAGTCGCCCTTAGCGGTGCAGCTGTTATCGCAGCCGGAACTGCAATGCCAGTAATGGCTGATCCAGTTTCAGTAAACAAGTACGCAGAGCTAGTAGGTCTAGGCTCAGACACAACCATGGATGTCATGGATGGTATTTCACTTGCACTAGGAAACGTCAGCGATTCTGACGCAAGACTAAAGCTTGCAAGCTACAAGGCGATTGGTTCTGCTGACGTCGTAGTTTCTGCCGATGGTATTGCTATTCCACGTGCAAACGGATCAAGTGCTGGTCGCGATGCTCTTCGTATTGCTATCGGTCAGGTTAACTCAGCTGCGGTAGCAATTGCTCCAGATGAGCTAGGTAAGCCTCGCACTGCAGTAAACCCAACAACTTCACAGCTAGCTGGAAAGTTCCACTACGCTCGTTCATCTTCAGGTCCAAGCGGAGCGATTGCAAACGGTGTTCTAACATACGTGCCTTTTGCTCAGGACAACATGACTTATGCAACAGCTCCACTAAATGTCACAAAGATTCCTTCAGACATTCCTCTAGGAACAGTTGCAAACACTTCTGAAGTTTCACTTATCAACATTTACAAGGGAAACATCACCCAGGTAATCGTTGATGAGACTACAGGTGATTTCATCAAGCTAGAGGCACCTACTTACGTTCCTGGTGCTGGCGAAGCTTCTCACACAATCAACGCTTACATTCCTCAGGCAGGATCAGGTACTCGTTCATTCTGGATTGGTCAAGTGAAGATCACGGAATCAGACATCACAAACGGTGTCACAGCTGCTAAGGACATCACCCCTAGTGGTGTTGCAGTTCAGGAGCACGATGGAACAGCTGTCGCGACAGACCCATACGCTCTAGTTGGTTTCTCAATCTCACAGTGGGTTGCTCAGACAAACGGCGTTGCTCCATTGAGAACAGCAGGTGCTGTGCTTCGTTCAATGGGAGGACTTGAGCCTGTAGTTCTAACAGACGGTGTTTACGCAACAGCTCCAACCTGGTCTGCTATCAAACGTCCTGTTTACAACATCGTTCCAACAGCTCTAGTGAACTCAGACGAAGAGAACGCAATCACCCGTGCATTCCGCGGAACAAACTCTCTAGTTTGCCAGTCACAGACAGTAATTCAGAAGTTCGGTTACGGTCTTCTTTCTTACTCTGGTACTGACGCGGCTACAGGTGAAACCGAAGGTGGACAGGCAACTGTCTGTGGAAACATCACTGCAGCAAACAGAACCTATGCTCCTTCAGTAAGCACTGTAACTCTAGGTGCTCCAGTTGTTGCGGCTAACGGATCAAGTGCGACTGTTACAGCAACTGTTGCTTCAAACGGTAACCAGGGCGGAACAGTAACTCTGTTCTCAGAGTTTGGAACCGGTAACCAGGCTGCTGTTGCAACCGGTGTAGTAGCTGCTGGTGCAACAACAGTTGATATCACAGTTACCAACCCAGGTGCATCTGCTTACTCAAAGACACTGACAGCTCAGTTCGTGCCAACACTTGCTGGTGTTGACGTGAGCAACAGCACAGTTGATGGAACCACTGTTGAGCTAACTGCAGTCAAGGCTGCAACTAGCGTTTCATTCGGTGCAGCAACTGTTGCTTCAAACGGTCAGTCAGCTACATTCACAGCAACCATCACTGGTGGCGTGAACGGTAACCTAAACATTTACAACACAGACTTCGCAGGAGCAATCTTGAAGACTGTAGCTGTAACTGGTGGAACCGCTTCCGTAACAATTAGCCAAGCTAAGGGTGAGAAAGTTTCTTACAACCTAGTTGGTGAGTTTGTTCCTACAGATTCAGCTGTTGCAACTTCAAGCAGAACCACTGCTGCATTGCCAGTTGCTCTAAAGAACACCAGCTCCACCTTGATCACAGTTGGCAGCTCATACAAGAGAACTGCAATTCCAACTGTTTCAGTAACAATCAAGGCTGGAAAGTCAACAAGCAGCGTAGGTGCCACAGGAACAGTATTTGCAGTTGTTTACAACTCAAAGAAGGTTCCAGTACAGGTATCTTCAGCTCTTGTGAAGCTATCATCCGGTAAGGCAACTCTAAAGTTCGCCAAGATCGCAACTGTAGGCACATACACCGTCAAGGTGTTCTACGGTGGTAGCGCTGAAGTAGCTGCATCAACAACCACAAAGACCTTCAAGGTCGTAAAGTAACAAAAAAGTAGCAAAGTCTAGGTATCGTGGCCCCCTAACAAGGGGGCCACGATATAGGCTTATTTAGACAAACAAACAGAACGGTGTGTGGAGTGAAACTTCCTAAGAGTTCCCTCATTCCTAAGCTCGCTATACCTAAGTTATCTTTACCTAAGCTTGAGCAGTCAACCGAAAGTTCACAGTTCATCGACAACATGGTTCCTACACCAAAGCCAGAAAATGTCAGATTCTTTGCTGGTAGAGCACTAGTAGCTCTTGGAGCTGCAGCATTAGTTTTCTTGGGGCAATTGTTTATTGTTTCCCACGTGCAGTATGAGAGTGCACAATTCAAAGCAAATGAAACTTTCAGATTTGAACTAGCTAACGGAACAGCACCTGTTGGTCAGGTTGATTCCGATGGCTACCTAATCGAGCAGGGAACCCCTGTTGCGGTTATTAAGATCCAGAAGATTGATGTCAATGAAATAGTTCTTGAAGGAACATCTTCAGCTGTAACAGTTGATGGTCCAGGTCACCGCCGAGACACAGTACTGCCTGGTCAAGCAGGCATCTCAGTTATTTATGGAAGACAGTCTGCATACAGTGGAGTCTTTTCTAGATTGAGTGAACTAAAAGTTGGCGACAAGATCGAGACTATTACCGGTCAAGGTGAAGCCTCCTACACAGTTTCAAAGATTAGAAAAGCTGGCGATGAAGCCACTAACGCTCTTGGCTCATCAATGGGCAGACTGACTCTAGTTTCAGCATCAGGCTTACCATTTTTTGCAACTGATGTACTACGCGTTGAGGCGACTCTTGATGGCGCACCGAAGCCAACTCCCAACCGAGTTATCCCAAACAGGGCAATTGCAGACAATGAAGCAGCACTAGCATCAAATATGGATGCTGTTACTCCACTTATCTTTATGACACAGTTCTTGATTGTCCTAATGTTTGCTATCAGCTGGCTTTCACGTAAGTGGGGCAGAGTGCAGGCTTGGATTGCAGGAGCTCCAGCAGT
>JBIILH010000115.1:0-2724 GCA_044232765.1 Rhodoluna sp.
AATTAGTCGTAGCCTTTTCCCAAGTCAACTTTTGACTTTGAAAGGAGAAACTAATGGATGCCTTCCCTGTGCCTGCCAAGCATGAGTTTGAACACCTTCACATAGTTTGTCCTTGTCAAAGATTCTCTAACTAGACGCGTTACCTAATGAGGTAACGCGTTTTTTGTTTGAGCCTTGAGTTGACCAGAAACGAAAACCTGCAATCCGTGCAGGTGATTTCGAAAGGGAGCAACATGAGAACACTAGTTTTGAATGCTGGTTACGAGCCACTGGGTGTGGTCTCTTTCAAGCGAGCCATTATTTTGGTCTTGAACAAGAAGGCAACTGTGCTTGAAGGTTCAGCTGAAACCAAAGTACACAGTGCAACTGATGAATTTGATCTGCCTTCTGTAATTCTTTTGAGTAGATACGTCAGAGTGCCAGGATCTAGAAACATTCCACTATCAAGAAGGGGTGTCTTACGAAGAGATGCTCACCGCTGTGTTTATTGCAATAGAGCAGCTAACACAGTTGACCATGTTCAACCTAAATCTAAGGGTGGAACAGATACTTGGGAGAACTTAGTAGCTGCTTGTCTTCGCTGCAATAACAGCAAGGGGGATAAGACCTTGAGTGAAATGGGATGGACTTTATCCTTCACACCGAGAATGCCAACCGGTGGAGCATGGCTAATTAGAGGTGCTGAAAAGTTAGAACCAGAGTGGGATGAGTACTTAGCTTTACCTAAAGCTGCTTAGAGTGCCCCCGAGAAGAATCGAACTTCCGCACATGGTTTAGGAAACCACTGCTCTATCCACTGAGCTACGAGGGCTAATTCATCGCTACAACAGTCAAACTTACCCGAATCCAGCCCAGCCTACGATGTTCGGGAAAGCGTAAAAGTTAGGCTAGTGCTCTAATGAGTGAACAAGATAGATCGCAGCAGCAATACAACCTTTGGCTCGAAGAGATTCGAGGTATCGGTGGGGCTAACCCGCTGACTAATCTCGACCTTGATGTCTTAGGTTTAGTCAATCTTGAGAAGTCTCACCCAGTTGGTCTATCGCTGTTTACTAAGAGCCACCGAGGATTACTAGCAAACCTAGTTAGAGACCCAATTGCTTATTCCAAGTCACTCACTGAAGCAAGACACATCAAGACTAAGAGCGAGAGACTAACTTCTAACTTTGGCTTGGAAACCATCTTCCTACTAGCTGGTTCTATTGACTTTAGAACCGTGAACCTAGATCTTCGCATCCCAGCGATGATGTGGGGAGCTGAACTCATTCGCAGAGGTAGAGACTATGAACTAGTTCTAGTTGGTGATCCTTTTGTGAACCCAGAGCTGGTCATCACTTTGAAAAAGCACTTCCAGATCGATTTAGATGTTCAAAAACTAAACAGACTATATAAAGAAGCCACCGACCTTGTCCCTATTACCTTGCTTAGCTTCTTAGCTGAGGTAACTAAGGATGTCCCAGAACTTGAGATTCAAAGAACTCTTGTTCTCACTAACGCTGTTACCGCTCCAACCATGATGCTCAAGGAACTACCAGTATCTCCAAACAGCTTTGTATCGAAGTTGGCTTTAGGCGAACCTATTGAATATGAAGAGCAAGCATTTCCTGATGTGCTCCTAGCAGCGGACGCTGATTCAAATCAGATAAACATCATTCGAAGAGCCGTAGCTGGAGAATCCTTTGCTGTTGAAGCTCTTCCTGGCACTGGCTATACCCAGACCGTTGCCAACATCTTGGCTGCCTTCTCAGCTGTTGGCAAGAGAGCTCTTGTTATTGCTCCAAGAAGACAGACCATCAATGAACTATCTTCAAGACTTACTCAAACAGGGCTTAGTGGTTTAATGGTTCGTTCTTACTCGGCTTGGCTAGATGTTGTTACTGCTCTATCTCGCTATGAGAAATCAACTCCAGCCCATCTCTCTGAAGCCAACGAGGCTAGGAATCTAGCTGCTGAGAAGCTAGCTGAATACCAAGACTCACTAGCTGAAAAACATCCTGTTCTTGGCATCAGCATCTCTGATGCACTTGCAAAGCTTGCTGATCTGAGTGCTCTACCTAAACCACCTAAGACAACAGCTCGTATTGCTGGTTCTGCTTTATTTGAAACTAGGAACAGAACTGCTGCTATTTCCTTACTCCAGGAAGCAGTTGAACTGGGCGAATTCGAAGAATCAGTTCAATCAAGCCCCTGGGCTAACTCTCGGTTCGAAGATCCAAACGAAGTTCCTAGAGTTCTCTCATTAGCAAGCCGATTAGCCGATGACGTTCTTCCTTCTTTTGGACAAAGACTCGATGAGATTTCAAAGCAGGTCTATTTCCCAGATGCAGTGAACGTGGCTCAATGGGGAGAGTACCTACGCCTTCTTATTAGCATTCGAGGAACTCTAGACAGATTCCGTCCTGAGGTATTCGATAGACCACTGACCGACCTAATCATTGCAACTAGTCCAAGGCGTGAAAAGCACGGTATGTCTGGAAAGACCAGACGAGCTTTGAGTAAGCACGCTAAAGAGTATGTGCGTGCTGGAGTCTCAGTGAGCGACCTGCACGTAGCGCTACTTCAGATAGAAGAGCAGTCCACTCAGTGGAAGGCTTTATGCAGTGAACCTATTCTGCCTAACGTGCCACTAGGACTAGATGACGCTCAAGTCATTTACCAATCCCTCGTTGCAGACCTCATCAAATTAGATTCCCACCTAGATCAAGAATCAGATCGACTAAACCT
>JBIILH010000116.1:0-2716 GCA_044232765.1 Rhodoluna sp.
CAGCGATTGTTACCACTTACCCAGGTGCATCGCCTGAGGTTATGGACACTCAGGTCAGCAGACTGATTGAATCTTCTGTTGAATCTCTAGAAGGTGTGACAACTACTTCTTCAACAAGCCAGAGCAGTCTTTCAACTGTTCGAGTAACTTTTGACTTTGGTATCACCTCAGCAAAAGTAACTGAATCTCTAAATGCCGCTCTTGATTCAGTAAAAGCTAATCTTCCAACCGGAGCTAATGCTCGCGTACTAAGTGGTGGCCTAGACACAATTCCAGTTTTGGTTCTAAGCGTTGCATCTGATTCAGGTGACAACACCGAGATCTCAAAGCTTCTTCCAGATATCGCACCGACTCTTTTCAAGAAAGTACCTGGAGTAAAAGATGTTCAGATCGGTGGCATTCGTGAATACCGTGTGAACCTAAAGCTCAACCAAGCAGTCATGGCAGCTAATGGAATTTCTGCTCAGAGCATCTCTAATGCTCTAAAGACAAACGGTTTGGTAATCCCTGCTGGAACTCTTGAAGACAGCAAGGGTGAAATCACCGTTCAGGTTGGAACTCCTGTTGAAAGCATTGCTGCTATCAAGTCTCTTCCACTTGCAGGAACTGTTCCTGGTCAAGTAACAACAATTGGTGATGTTGCAAAGGTTAGCTATGAACTTGCTCCAGTAGCTTCCATCTCAAGAGTTGATGGCAAGCCGTCTCTAGCAATCTCTATTACTAAGACTCAGGATGGAAATACTGTTTCTATTTCTAAGGGCATCAAGCCTCTTGAAGAAGAGTTAGCAACCAAGCTAGGTGGCAATGTAACCATCAAGGAAACTTTCAACCAGGCACCATTTGTTGAGAAGTCAATTTCTGACCTAGTCAAAGAAGGTCTGCTCGGTCTTACCTTCGCCATTGTTATCATCTTGGTCTTCTTGAGATCATGGCGTTCAACATTGGTAACTGCCATCTCTATTCCAACATCTCTTCTAGTTGCATTCATCGGTCTAGCAGGTTTCGGTTACTCACTGAACCTATTCACCCTGAGCGCTCTAACAATCGCTATTGGTCGTGTTGTTGATGACTCAATTGTGGTTATTGAAAACATCAACCGTCACTTGGCGTATGGCGAAAAGAAGCTAGAAGCAATCATCAACTCAGTCAAGGAAGTAGCTGGTGCTATTACAGCTGCAACATTGACTACCGTTGCTGTATTCCTTCCTATTGCGGTTGTTGGAGGTCTAGTTGGTCAGCTCTTTAGACCATTCGCTCTAACCTTCGCTCTAGCTCTAGTTGCTTCCCTATTCGTATCGCTAACTATCGTTCCTGTGATTGCTTACTGGTTCCTAAAGACTCCGGTAGTTGAAGCAGGTATGACTGAATCTCAAGCTAAGAAGTTTGCTGAGCAGGCTAGAAAAGAAGAGGAAGAGCACGAAAAGAAGTCCATTCTTCAGCGTGGCTACATCCCTGTTCTAACAGCTACTCAGAAGCGTCCGGTAATCACTATCGTTGCTTCAGCTCTGGTACTGGTCTTCACTTTCGGTCTCGTTCCATTCATTAAGACCAACTTCATCGGTAGCTCAGGTTCAACAACCTTCAGCATCAACCAAGAAGTTCCACTCGGTGCCTCTCTAGAAGACAAGGCAACAGCAGCTGAAGGTGTCGAGAAGATCCTTCTAGACAGTGGCGACACTGTTGCCGTTACAACCACCATTGGTGGAACTGCTGATAGCCGTGTTGCTTTCGGTCAGTCTGCTGGAGGAATCCAGATCCAGGTATCTATTGATGAATCTGTAAACGGAGATGATTTCCAGGCAAGAATGCAGAAGCTATTCGATGCTGACAGCTCTCTAGGTAAGGTCAGCTTCCAGTCAGGTCAGTCATTTGGCTCAACCGGAACTATCGACGTAACTGTTACAGCAAAGACTGATGAGCAGCTACGTGCCGGTATCAAGGTTGTTCAGGATGCGCTTGAAGGCAAGGTTGACAACGTCTCCCCTGATGTAGTGACAACTCTTAGCGAAAAGCAGAGAACCCTAAAGGTAACTGTTGATCGTGAACAAGCTACACGTCTTGGTCTGAGTGAAATTGCAGTTGCAACTCTGGTTTCTAACGCAATGAGCCCTCAAAGCATTGGTTCAGTAAACATTGATGAGAAGCAGACTGACATCTACATCAAGTCTGAAAACGTTCCAGAAACTATCGCTGAGGTTAAGGCAATTCCGCTTAGCCCATTCGGTCAGGTAACTCTAAGTTCTGTAGCGAAAGTTGAACTTGTTTCAGTTCCTACCAAGGTAACTACCCAAGATGGAGACCGTGCAGCAACTGTTTCACTAACTCCAGATAAGGATGCAAGCCTTGGTCCAATCACTATTCAAGTTGCTAGCATTGTTGAAGATCTTCAGGACAAGATGCCTGCAGGTTCTTCACTTCTTCCAATTGGTGGAGTATCAGCTGATCAAGCCGAATCATTTGGTCAGCTAGGTCTAGCTCTTCTTGCTGCTATCGCGATTGTTTACCTAATCATGGTGGCAACATTTAGAAGCCTTGCTCAGCCATTAGTTCTTCTAGTGTCAATTCCTTTCGCAGCTACTGGAGCATTCGTGGCTCTGCTAGCAACTGACACAGCTCTGGGTCTTCCAGCTCTGATCGGTATGTTGCTGCTGGTTGGAATTGTTGTTACCAACGCGATTGTTCTGATTGACCTCATCAACCAGTACCGTTTGCAAGG
>JBIILH010000117.1:0-2707 GCA_044232765.1 Rhodoluna sp.
AATCCTGCAGCTTTCACACACTATTCATACGCTTTGAGAGATGCCTGTGCGATTGTGACCTCAGCTGGACTGAAGCTTATTGAAGTGCACATTTCTAACCCACATTCAAGGGAAGAGTTCAGACACAACTCAGTTATAAGCGCTGTTGCAACAGGCGTTATCGCCGGTTTCGGTCAGAATTCCTATTTGCTAGCACTTAGTGAACTGTCTCACTGATAAACTGCTACAGGCCAAAAGGCCAACTAATTACAGCGAGGCAAAAATGGCAACAAGCAATGATCTAAAAAACGGCATGGTTCTAAACATGGATAACCAGCTATGGGCAGTTATCGAGTTCCAGCACGTAAAGCCAGGTAAAGGCCCAGCATTCGTCAGGACCAAACTAAAGAACGTTATTAGTGGCAAGGTCATTGACCGCACTCTAAACGCTGGTATCAAGATTGAAGTTGCAACAGTAGACAAGCGTGAAATGCAGTACCTATATAACGATGGTGACGGCTATGTGTTCATGGACACCAAGGACTACGACCAGATGACTCTAACCAGTGAACTAGTTGGCGACGCGATTAACTATCTTCTAGAGAACCAGCAAGCTATTGTTGCCATCCACGAAGGTAACCCGATCTACGTGGAAATGCCGCCGTCAGTGGTTCTAGAGATCACTTTCACTGAGCCTGGCCTTCAGGGTGACCGCTCTTCGGGTGGAACAAAGCCTGCAACAGTTGAAACTGGTCTTCAGATTCAGGTTCCTCTGTTCGTTGAGCAGGGAACCAAAGTTAAGGTTGACACCAGAACTGGTGAATACCTCGGCCGAGTTACCGACTAATCCTTGAGTTCAAGAACTAAAGCAAGAAAGAGAGCGGTAGACGCTCTCTACGCTGCCGAACTCAGAGACGTTATGGCTACAGATCTTCTGGAAGCTACCAAGGAACAGGTCTCTGATCGACAGAATCAAGATGAAATCTTTGATTTTGCAAGCCAGATAGTTACTGGCGTGCTTGCTAATCAGATTGAGATTGATGAGATTCTCGCAGGAGTTGCACAAAACTGGACCATTGATCGCATGCCTGCACTGGATAAGGCCATCCTGAGAGTTGGAATCTACGAGATTGCCTACTCAGATACACCATCTGAGGTAGCCATCAGCGAGGCTGTTGATCTAGCTCAGGAACTAAGCACCGAAGATTCTCCAGCGTTTATCAATGGAGTTTTGGCTACTGTGTCAGCAACTCGCAAGCCAATCTAGCATCAAGAGCGAATTCTGCACTAGAATCCTATAAACAACATCCTTTAAAGGCGTCCTGTGAGGCGCAGAAGGAGGTGGGCGTGAGTTCACGCACCGTCTTAGACGCTCAAGACATTGAGCGCGCGATAGTCCGAATCTCTCATGAGATCGTTGAAGCCAATCAAGGCACTTCAAATCTTCTAATCCTCGGTATTCCAACAAGAGGCGTTTTCCTGGCAAACCGAATTGCAGCCTCCATCGCCAAGAATTATCCCGAGTTTGATCTGGCAAATTCAGTAGGCAAGCTAGATGTCACTATGTTCAGAGATGATCTAGCGTCTAAACCGAGCAAAGCAGTGACTCCCACATCAATTCCTAAACAATCACTCGAGAATCTCACAGTTGTTTTAGTTGATGATGTTTTGTTCAGTGGCAGAACTGTTAGAGCAGCTCTAGACGCGTTGGTTTCTTTTGGTAGACCAAAGGCAGTGCGTCTAGCTGTATTGGTAGACAGAGGTCATCGAGAACTGCCAATTAGAGCGGATTATGTTGGTAAGAATCTTCCCACTTCGTTTGCCGAGAGAATTTTCGTCAAGCTCACTGAGAGTGATGATGAGCAGTCGGTGGTGATTGAACAATGAAGCACCTGCTAAGTACCGCTGATCTGGATCTTGCGACTAGCCTTGAGCTTTTGAATCTCAGTGTTGAGATGCAGGGAGTCAATTCAAGAGACATAAAGAAACTTCCCGCTTTGACTGGAAGAACAGTTGCCAACCTATTCTTTGAAGATTCAACAAGAACACGCTTCTCTTTTGAGATTGCTGCTAAACGTCTCTCAGCTGATGTTGTGAACTTCACAGCTAAAGGTTCATCGGTTAGCAAGGGTGAGTCCTTGAAGGACACAATCCTGACTCTAGAAGCGATGGGGATTGAAGCTCTTGTAGTTAGACATCACCACAGCGGTGCTGCAAACACAATCGCCAATGCTTCCTGGTCTAAAGCAACAGTCATCAACGCCGGGGATGGAACTCACCAGCACCCAACTCAAGCCCTCACAGATGCTTTGACAATCAGACAAGCACTTAAGGGTAAAGATGACCTGGGAGATCTATCTGGCATCAAGGTTTTGATTGTGGGAGACATTCTTCATAGCAGAGTGGCGCGTTCAAACATTGATCTACTAAAGACCCTTGGTGCATTTGTCGGACTTGCTGGTCCATCGACGCTATTACCAAGTAGCGCAACTAGATTAGCTGACGCTGTCTATCACAACCTAGATGATGGACTCAGCGATGGTTTCGATGTTGTGATGATGTTGAGAATGCAGATGGAGCGCATGAACTCGGTGTTTGTTCCTAATGCCAATGAGTATTCAACTCTTTGGGGTCTTTCTGCTGAACGGTTCTCAAACCTCAGCCCAAAGACATTAATCATGCACCCCGGCCCTATGAATAGAGGCCTTGAAATCTCTTCAGAAGCTGC
>JBIILH010000118.1:0-2704 GCA_044232765.1 Rhodoluna sp.
CAGTCAAGGTTATGGACTTTGGTATTGCTCGTGCGGTTAGTGATTCCTCAGCAACACTTGCCCACACCAATGGAATTGTTGGTACTGCTCAATACTTCTCACCAGAACAAGCTAAGGGTGAAACAGTAGATTCAAGAACTGATCTTTATTCAACCGGTGTATTGCTTTATGAAATGCTCGCCGGTAAACCACCTTTCACAGGAGAAACTGCAGTCTCTGTTGCTTACCAACACGTAAGTGAAACTGCTCCTGCTCCATCACTTGTTAACCCAAACATCTCTGCAGCTATTGATTCAGTGGTTATGAAGGCTTTGGCTAAAGACAAGAATGCACGTTTCCAGTCTGCAGAAGAATTCAGAACTGCTCTTGCTGCTGCTGTTACCGGTAAAGCTGTTGACATCTTTGAAGATGGAGCACAGCCACCAACGGCTCCTCTTCAACCGATTGTTGATGCTGCTCCAACTGTTATTGTTCCTGAAGTCGATCCGTTTGCTGAACTATTGAATTCAGCTAATGAAGAAGCGACCTCTCCTGTAACTAGAGTTGCTGAGGTTCAAGAAAATGAACCAGCTGAAATATACGAAGATAGTTTCTCTTTGTTGGGCTTTGATGCAGGCCTTGAAGAGGATGAGAAACAAACACGAGTTCTGACTAAGCCAAAGCAGGACAAGCCTTCAACTGGTTTGCTATGGGGTGTTGGTAGCGGTATTGGTGTTCTAGTTATTGGACTAGTTATTTGGCTAATTGCTGGTGGAGCAGCTCTGATTTCCTTCAATGGAAATACTGACACCAAGATCACCGTTTCAGATGTTGTTGGTAAAACTTATGACGAAGCAGTTGCTACTCTCACAGCCCAGGATCTTCTAGTTCTTAGGGCTCTAGAAGTAAGCAGCACAGTTCCTGCAGGAACAGTTATTTCAACTGATCCACCTGCTGGCGAACAAGTTGGTGCCAAGACAACTATTACTGTTCTAGTTTCTTCAGGTCAAGAGTTATCTCTGATGCCTGATGTCTCAGGCATGACTGAGCAGGATGCGCTAATGGCAATCACTAATGCGAAATTAACTCTTGGATCAATCACTCTAGGTGATTCACCAACAGTTCCTGAGAACATGGTTTTGTCCACCGAACCGGCTGCAAACACTCAGGTGACTGCTGGAACTGTAGTAAACATAGTTCTTTCAACAGGAAGTGTTCTAGTTCCAGATGTTGTGAACCTAGACAAGAGTGACGCTATCGCTCAGCTCACAGCTCCTCAGGTTGGTTACACAGTTGAAACAGACATTGAAGTGAGCTGTCAAGAAGCTGGTGGAACTGCAGGAAATGTTGTAATTGCTCAGTCAATTTCTGCGGGAACCCAGGCTCAGATGCAAACTATTGTTCTGACTCTTGAGTGTGTGCCTAACTAAAGATTTACTAGTGGGCTAAGTTTCTTAGCCTTTTCAGCTGCACCTTTAAGTCCTAGAGACTCCAACCAGTTGCCAAGCATCTGATATCCGCCTTGGGTAAGAACTGATTCAGGATGGAACTGCACTCCATAAATAGGAAGTGTCTTGTGTTGAAGACCCATTATGACTCCCCCCGCTGTCTTACTCGTGACAACTAGATCTTCTGGAACTGTGTTAGCAACCACTGCTAGTGAGTGATATCTAGTTGCGGTGAAAGGCTCGGGAACATCCTTATAAACCAAACTGTCATCGTGGAATACCTGACTGGTTTTACCGTGCATCAGTTCTTCAGCACTTGTAACAGTTGCTCCCATAGCTTCAGCAATTGCCTGATGACCCAAACAAACACCAAAGATTGGTTGACCTGACTTCAAGGCAAGTTTGACTGTTGGGACACTCAACCCAGCATCGCCTGGTGTTCCAGGTCCTGGGGAAATCAATACGGCATCATATTTAGCCAATAGATCTGGTAGCTCAGCCTCGGTCACGACATCGTTACGAAGCACCTCTGTTTCCGCACCAAGCTGCTGGAGGTAGCCATTCAGCGTATAAACAAAGGAGTCGTAGTTATCTAGGACCAAAATCTTTACCATAAGGATTCAAGACTAACTTGCCAAGGCCCGCCTCGTAATAGAATTGTGGAATGTCTGATATCGAAAAGAAAACCTCAAAGCTTCCTAAGCGTCCAGCCAAGCCAACCGCTCCTGACTCTGTGAAGGTAACTAAGAGCAAGGAAGGGAACCCTGCTTGGTTCCTACCGGTAACTCTTACTTTCCTAATCGTGGGACTTGTTTGGATCATGGTTTACTACATCAGCCAGACTGTCTACCCTCTAGGTTCAGGAACACCAATCAACCTAGGTGCAGGCAACATCATCGTAGGCTTCGGTCTAATGATGGTTGGTTTCGGTCTCCTAACCCGCTGGAAGTAATTAGTTATACAAACTGTTTATTGGTGCATTAGCCACAACCCACATAACTATAAGAGCTCCGCCTATTCCAACTAGAGCAACAGTTTGTGCGGTTTGCTTCGCTCGATTTCTAGTTGCAACCAAAACATATCCAACAGCTGCGCCAACAACTAGCCCACCAACGTGAGCTTCCCACGCTATGCCGGGTAAGAATCCTAGAACTAAGTTAAGTGCGATGATGATATACATCTGTCCTGCATTTAGTTTCATGACAATCAAGAAGACTAAGTAAGCACCCATCAAACCAAAGACTGCTCCGCTTGCTCCGACTACGCTTCCGAACTGT
>JBIILH010000119.1:0-2701 GCA_044232765.1 Rhodoluna sp.
GCTGCGTACCAGAAGTTAATAACAGTGATAACACCCTTAAGGTTTTCAGAACCTAACGGCAAACCATCATTAGCAATACCGCTCCAGGAAACTGCTTCTGCTCTATTTGCTGGTTTGATTTCAGTTACTGTTCCATCACCTGATTGATAAGTGTTGTTCATTGCAGGAGTCTCTGTGCAAGCAGTTAGGGAACCCAGGGCAAGGGAAAGAGCTGCTATTGCTAATACTGTTCTTCTCACACTGCACCCTTATCTATAGAAGCAAGGTTAGAAGCTGGATCTAGATAGCCAACTTCAACTAGCTTGCCGTCCTGTATTTCAAAAGTTGTGATGCTAGATAAAGCACATCGTCTTTTTCTAGGGTCGTGCATTAGCTTCTTACCGTTGCTACTTAGGTGCATTACCCAGATAGGCAACTGGTGAGTTACTAATACAACATCACCGTCTAATACTGACTCAGAGGCCTGAATAATTGCTGAATGCATTCGAGCAATGATCTCTTTGAAGGACTCTCCCCAGGCTGGCTTAGCTGGGTTTCTGAAGTGCCACCACCACTGCGGTTTAGTCGCAATTGCTTTGACGCTTAGTTTTCTACCTTCAAATACGTTGTGTGGCTCAATGAGGTTCTCGTTTGTCTTAGCATCGATGCCGAACAGCTCTTCAATTGGTTTAGCCGACTCTTGAGCTCTAACTAAAGGAGAGGTGTAGATAGCGGAAACCTTGATGCCCATGGCCTTTAGTTGTTCTGCTGCCTCTTTAGCCATTAGATGGCCTGTTTCAGAGAGGTGGAAGTTAGGAAGCCTGCCGTAAAGGACGCCAGAAGGGTTATGAACCTCTCCATGGCGAACTAGATGGATACGTTTTGCGGGCATGGCTTCAAGTCTATCGCCCGCTAAACTTGGGGTTTAGGCATCAAGAACAAGGGACAAATAAATCATGCGCGAACGCATTCTGGTCAAAGACTTAGCACAAAGTGAAGATGGCCCAGTAGTCATCGGCGGCTGGGTTGAGACCCTCAGAGACCAAAAGAGAATCCAGTTCATCGTTCTTAGAGACGAGACCGGATCTGTTCAGGTCACCTACCCAAGGCGTGAAGAAGTAGATGCCCTAGCCGATACTGTTTCAACCCTTACCTCAGGAAGCTTTGTCTGGGTAACCGGACGTCTAGTTCACGATGAAAGAGTGAAACTAGGCGGCATTGAGATTCAGCTTGATGGACTAGAGGTTGTTACCCTAGCTGACCCTGAAACACCTATTGCTGAAGATTCAGGTATTGATAAGCGTTTGGACTGGAGATTCATTGATCTTCGTCGTCCAGAGATGAACCTAGTGTTCAGAGTTCAGACCACCATTGAGCATGCCTGGAGAACCTACTGGGTAAACAATGGCTTCATTGAGATTCACTCTCCTAAGTTGATGAGCTCTCCTTCTGAATCTCATGCAGAGCTATTCAAGATGGAATACTTCGAGACTGTTGCCTACCTAGCTCAATCTCCTCAGTTCTATAAGCAGATGGCGATGATGGCAGGATTCGGTCGGATCTTTGAGATTGGCCCTGTGTTTAGAGCAGACCCTTCTTTCACGTCTCGTCACGCAACAGAGTTCACCTCTGTTGACATGGAAGTTTCATATATTGAATCTCACGAAGACATCATGAAGATTCAAGAAGACCTAATGGTTGCTGCTATCACTGCTGTTAAAGAACAGCACGGTGAAGAAATCAAGAGACTCTTTGATATTGATGTTGTTATCCCAACAACACCTTTCCCACGTATTCCTCTAGCTGAAGCAATTGACATTGTTGCTAAGCGCGGTCACGAGATTACTCGTGGCGGAGATATGGATCCAGAAGGTGAAAGACAGATTGCGGCTCACGTAGCAGAAACCTATAACCACGAGTTTGTTTTCCTAACCGACTACCCATCAGCTGTTCGTCCGTTCTATCACATGCGCCATGCTGACAACCAGAACCTAACCAACAGCTATGACCTAATCTGGCGTGGAACTGAGATCACCACCGGTGCTCAACGTGAACACAGACTAGAAGTTCTAATTGAACAGGCTAAGTCAAAGGGTCTAGACCCAGCAGGTCTTCAGTCATACATGGACTTCTTCAAGTACGGTGCTCCATCACACGGTGGATTCGGTATGGGTCTTCTAAGAGTTGTAATGCTTCTACTTCACGAAACTAACATTCGTGAAGTTGGTTACCTATTCCGTGGACCTAACCGCCTAGAGCCGTAGACAATGTTCGAACGTTCTTCTCAAATACAAGGCGTAAATGCCTCGTACACAGAAGCACAGCAAGAACAATACAAAACCCAGCATGAAGCAATAGCTAAAGCCATTGCGGATCAAAAGCGTAAGGGTGCCCAGTTCGACGATGTTGATGTTCAGAAACTAATTGCTGATCACTATGCATTTGTGAAACAGTTCTGGACACCCAACAAACAGGCCTATAAAGCTCTAGCTCTTTCATATGTGCTAGACCCGGCATTCGAAGCTACCTATGAGGCGTTCGAGCCGGGCCTAGCAGCATATCTAAAGAGAGCTATTGAGATTTGGGCTGATGAGAACTTGTCGTAATTCCGGCTTCGAAGAAGTTTTAACCCTCGTGTTTTGACCAATCTAAAACTTGAAGGCTTGGCACTCGTTTAAAGTGTTTTACGTTACCCGTTATAAGAACTGCTCCTTGAGACAAG